>CANFZC010000009.1 GCA_947451475.1 Flavobacteriaceae bacterium
AAATAGTGCTAATATTGCAACCTCATTAACGGGTCCTATAGCTCAGTTGGTTAGAGCACCTGACTCATAATCAGGTGGTCCTTGGTTCGAGCCCAAGTGGGACCACTAATCAAAGGCCTCAATTTTGAGGCCTTTGATTTTAAAATACAATTTCTTGAAATTATTGTTAATTAATAACATTACGCAGAGAGATTATGAATTTAAATAATAATATTAGCCCTCTAACAAAGGTTTTTTTTAATATATTTTTATTTAAATTATTGAATTTAGAATGTAATTATTTTGGTGAATAGATTTTTTTTTTACTTTTACGCACTATGAAAATTGTCCCGAATAGAATTTTTACTTCTTTGGTAGTGTTTATGATGCCTCTGATTTCAGTTTTTGCTGCACCAGGACCACCACCACCATCAACACCTCCGCCTCCTGGATCTCCATTGGATGGTGGCATTTTGTTATTAGTGTTGGTATCGATTACTTATGGATTATACAAAATATCAGAAATAAACAAAAAAAAGGCTTCAAAATAAATTGAAGCCTTTTTGATTTTATTCCCTTAAAAAGGTATATCTTCTATCTCATAGAATACAATCTTGATACGTATTTTCCTACAACGTCAAATTCTAAATTTATATTTGTTCCTACTTTAAAAGTTTTAAAATTTGTATGTTCAAAAGTATAGGGTATAATCGCTACACTAAATTGATTACTTTTAGAATTAACTACAGTCAAACTAACTCCATTAACTGTTATGGAGCCTTTTTCTATTGTAATATTGCTTAATTTATTGTCATATTCAAATGTGAAATACCAACTGCCATTTGCTTCGGAAATACATTGACAAGTTCCTATTTGATCCACATGCCCTTGAACTATATGTCCATCCAGACGATCACCTAGTTTCATTGCACGTTCTAAATTTAGAAAATCCCCCACTTTCCAATCTCCGATGTTTGTCTTTTCAACTGTTTCTCTAATAGCTGTTACTTTGTATTCTTCATTTTTAATATCTATTACCGTTAAACAAACACCATTGTGAGCCACACTTTGGTCTACTTTTAATTCTTGTGCAATAACTGATGATACCGTGATGTGTATATTATCATTATCTTTTTGAATTTCTTTTACTATTCCAAGTGTTTCGATTATTCCTGTAAACATTATGGTTTTATTTTACTAAATTTGCCCTTCAAAATTAGCAATAAATAACTTGTCCCTCTTATGAAAAAAGCAGAAAATATCATCGTAGGAATTTCAGTTGGAGATTTAAACGGTATTGGAAGCGAAGTAATCCTTAAGACTTTTGAAGACTCCAGGATGCTAGAGCTTTGTACGCCTGTTATTTTTGCGAATGTAAAAGTGCTTTCTTTTATTAAAAAGTCACTTGAATTAACGGCCCCTTTGCACGGAATAGACAAACTTGAACAATTAGTAATTGGAAAAATAAACGTTCTAAACCTATGGAGAGAAGGATTTGATATTAATTTCGGGGCTAATGACGAAAATATTGGTGTTTACGCAATAAAATCTTTTGTAGCAGCCACAAAAGCTTTAAAAGAAAATCAAATTGATGTATTGGTAACTGCCCCTATTAACAAATATAATATTCAATCAGAAGAATTTAAATTTCCAGGACATACCGATTATTTAGATAAAGAACTTGAAGGAAATGCATTAATGCTTATGGTTCAAGATAATTTACGTGTCGGTTTATTTACTGATCATATTCCTGTGAATGAAGTTGCCAATCATTTAACAGAGAAAATTATTATCCAAAAAATAGATACCATAAAACATTCATTAATACAAGATTTTGGCATTAACAAACCTAAAATTGCTGTATTAGCTTTAAATCCTCATGCTGGTGATAATGGTGTAATTGGAAAAGAAGATGATGAGATTTTAAAACCAACTTTGAAAAAATTATTTGACAAAGGGACTATGGTTTTTGGTCCTTTCGCAGCAGATGGCTTTTTTGGCAGTAATCAATATGAAAAATACGATGCTGTAATTGCTACATATCATGATCAAGGACTAATACCATTTAAAACACTGTCTTTTGGCAATGGAGTAAATTATACTGCAGGCCTAAATAAAATAAGAACATCTCCAGATCACGGTACGGCCTATGAAATTGCTGGAAAAGGAGTTGCTGATTACAATTCGTTTAAAGAAGCTGTCTATACGGCAATTGACATATATAATTCAAGAAATGAATATCTAGAAATCAGCCAGAAACCCTTGAAAACAAAAGAAAAACAGTTATAAACAAAAAAATGTTGATAAGGTTATTGAAATTACAATAATTTTATATCTTTGCACTCCCGAAACTTCGGGTCAAATTGTTGTTTAGATGAAAAGTATAAATGAATATTTAATTCCTTTCATAGGATTAAAATTAGGAAAACATCAGTTTGAATTTAAAATTAATAAAAAGTTCTTTGACGAATTTAGTTTTGATGAATTCGAAAGTTGTGATATAGATGTAAATGTTGTTTTGGAAAAAAAACAAACAATGTTAGAAATCAATTTCAAACACAAAGGAAGTGTAAATGTCCCTTGTGATTTAACTAGCGAACCTTTTGATTTACCAATTAAAGGAAAAATTAAATTGATAGTTCAATTTGGTGATGAATTTAACAATGATAATGATGAATTATTGATATTACCTCATGGTGAACATCAAATTGATTTATCTCAATTTATTTATGAAATGATTGTGTTATCTATCCCTCAAAAGAGGATTCATCCTGGGGTAAAAGATGGAACATTACAAACAGAAGTATTACAAAAATTAAACGAATTACAAGTCAAAGAGATTAAAAAAGAAGCAAAAAAAGAAGATGATATTGACCCACGTTGGGACAAATTAAAACAACTATTAACGGATAAATAATATAGTAAAATGGCACATCCTAAGAGAAAAATCTCCAAAACAAGAAGAGATAAAAGAAGAACTCATTATAAAGCAACTGTTGCTCAGATTGCAACATGTCCTGTAACAGGCGAAGCGCATTTATACCACAGAGCCTACTGGCATGAAGGTAAAATGTATTACAGAGGACAAGTAGTTATTGATAAATCAGTAGCTGTTGCTTAATTACGTTTTTTTTACAATACAAACTCTCACTTTGTGGGAGTTTTTTGTTTTATTTAATTTTAAGAAATAACCAATCCTAATTTACTTAGGTATAATTTTTTTTTGTAATTTCCACAACTTTTCGATTGTATAAATCGTATAGAAAAATACCCTATTTATGACTACAATAACCGCCGCAATAACCGCAGTTGGAGCATATGTTCCAGAATTTGTACTCTCAAATCAAGTGCTGGAAACCATGGTTGACACAAATGACGAATGGATTACTACTCGCACTGGGATTAAAGAAAGAAGGCTTCTAAAAGAAAAAGGTAAAGGCACTTCATACATGGCAATTAAAGCTGCTCAAGACCTAATTGCAAAGGCTAACATTAATCCTGCAGAAATCGACTTGGTTATTATGGCTACTACTACTCCAGACATGCCTGTTGCCTCTACTGGCGTTTATGTTGCCTCTCAAATTGGTGCAGTAAATGCATTTGCTTATGACTTACAAGCTGCTTGTTCAAGTTTTCTTTATGGAATGTCTAATGCAGCCGCATATGTTCAATCAGGCAGATACAAAAAAGTACTACTAATAGGCGCTGATAAAATGTCCTCAATTATAGATTATACCGATAGAGCAACTTGTATCATTTTTGGTGATGGTGCAGGTGCAGTTTTATTTGAACCAAATAATGAAGGTTTAGGGCTTCAGGATGAATTCTTAAGGAGTGATGGCATTGGCAGAGAATACCTCAAAATCGATGCTGGCGGTTCTATTCTTCCGCCATCTATCGAAACTATTGAAAATAGACAACATTTTGTGTTTCAAGATGGCAAAACTGTTTTCAAATATGCTGTTTCAGGAATGGCAGATGTTAGTGAAAAAATTATGGAACGCAATAATTTAACCAAAGACGACGTGAATTGGTTGATTGCACACCAAGCTAACAAAAGAATAATTGATGCCACTGCAAATAGAATGGGATTAGATGAAGATAAAGTATTGGTTAATATTCAAAAATATGGCAATACAACTTCAGCTACATTACCTTTATTATTAAGTGATTTTGAAGACAAACTTAAAAAAGGAGATAATTTAATATTTGCAGCATTTGGTGGTGGTTTCACATGGGGATCTATCTACTTGAAATGGGCATACAACAAACAATAAACTAATTTTAAACTAACTAATTATGGATTTAAAAGAAATTCAAAACCTAATCAAATTTGTATCCAATTCTGGAGTTGCAGAAGTAAAATTAGAGACAGGTGATATTAAAATTACTATCAGAACTACCTTAGAAGGTAATACTCCTGATATTACATATGTACAGCAAGCTCCTATGCAACAATCCATTGCAGCGCCTGTCGCTCCAGCTGCTACTCCTATTGCTCCTGTTGCTGCTGTTGATGATAATTCAAAATATATTACTATTAAATCCCCAATGATTGGAACCTTTTATCGCAAACCATCTCCTGACAAATCTCCATTTGTAGAAGTGGGTAGTACTATTGCGAAAGGTGATGTTCTTTGCGTGATTGAAGCCATGAAATTATTCAATGAAATTGAAGCTGAAGTAACGGGTAAAATTGTTAAGATTTTAGTTGATGATATGTCACCTGTAGAATTTGATCAACCTTTATTCTTAGTAGACCCTTCTTAATTTGAAATTTGAAGATGTGGATAATTGAAAAAAATTATCCGTTTCATTCTTTTTTAGATTCTCGAATTGTTTAATTTTCAAATTAAGAAAAATGTTTAAAAAAATATTAATAGCCAATAGAGGTGAAATTGCGCTTCGCGTAATTAGAACTTGTCGTGAAATGGGCATTAAAACCGTGGCGGTATATTCTACTGCTGATGCAGAAAGTTTACATGTGAAATTTGCTGATGAAGCCGTATGTATCGGTCCTCCACCAAGTAATTTATCTTACTTAAAAATGTCTAATATTATTGCAGCTGCTGAAATTACTAATGCAGATGCTATTCATCCGGGATATGGTTTCTTATCTGAAAATGCTAAGTTTTCTAAAATATGTCAGGAACATGGTATTAAATTTATTGGTGCTTCACCTGAAATGATTGACCGTATGGGAGACAAAGCTTCTGCAAAAGCTACAATGAAGGCGGCTGGTGTTCCTTGTGTTCCTGGTTCTGACGGTTTGTTAGAATCCTATGAACAAGCTTTAGAATTATCTAAAGGCATGGGGTTTCCAGTAATGTTAAAAGCGACTGCAGGTGGCGGTGGAAAAGGGATGCGTGCCGTTTGGAAAGAGGATGAATTATTAAAAGCATGGGAAAGTGCTAGACAAGAATCGGCGGCGGCTTTTGGGAATGATGGTATGTATTTGGAAAAATTAATTGAAGAGCCTCGTCATATAGAAATACAAGTTGTTGGTGACTCCTATGGTAAAGCCTGTCACTTATCGGAAAGAGATTGTTCTGTACAACGACGTCACCAAAAACTAACTGAAGAAACTCCTTCACCTTTTATGACAGATGAATTGCGTCACAAAATGGGAGAAGCGGCTGTTAAAGCAGCGGAGTTTATTAAATATGAAGGAGCTGGAACGGTTGAATTTCTAGTTGATAAACATAGAAATTTCTACTTTATGGAAATGAATACACGTATTCAAGTAGAACATCCCATTACGGAACAAGTTATTGATTATGATTTAATTCGTGAGCAAATATTGGTGGCGGCTGGTGTGCCTATTTCAGGTAAAAACTACTTACCTCAATTGCACTCTATTGAATGTCGTATCAATGCGGAAGATCCTTATAACGATTTCCGTCCTTCACCAGGAAAAATTACCGTATTACATGCCCCAGGTGGTCATGGAGTTCGTTTAGATACTCACGTATATGCTGGGTATACTATACCTCCAAACTATGACTCGATGATTGCGAAATTGATAACTACTGCACAAACCAGGGAAGAAGCTATCAACAAAATGAAACGCGCTTTGGATGAGTTTTACATTGAAGGAATTAAAACTACCATACCGTTCCATAGACAGTTGATGGAGGAGCCTGATTATGTAGCTGGAAATTATACTACTAAGTTTATGGAGAGCTTTAAAATGAATGATCCTGAATAAGTATTTAAATAAATAAAAAAACCCAACTTTTTGAAGTTGGGTTTTTTTATTTTATAATGTTTCCTTTAACCATTTATAGAATTCACGTTGCCATACTAAACCATTTTGAGGCTTAAGCACCCAGTGATTTTCTTCTGGGAAGTATAGGAAACGGCTTTTGATTCCGCGGAGTTGTGCCGCTTGGAACGCTTCTTGCGCTTGCCCTATTGGCACACGGAAGTCAATTCCTCCTTGAATGATAAGAATAGGTGTATTCCATTTGTCAACCAACTTTATAGGATTGAATTGAGTAAAGGTCTTTTGAGCGGCTGCATTACTTTTATCCCAATAGGGTCCACCATGGTCCCAATTATTAAAGAAAACTTCTTCTGTAGTTCCATACATACTTTCTAAATTGAAAACCCCATCATGCGCAATAAAGGTTTTAAAGCGATTATTATGTATCCCAGCAAGGAAATATACTGAATACCCTCCATAACTTGCTCCAATACATCCTAAACGCGCTTTATCGACATAGTTTTCTTTAGCTACATCATCTATTGCAGAAAGGTAATCATTCATTACTTGTCCGCCCCAATCTTTTGATATTTGTTCGTTCCATTCTTGACCATGACCATACATACCGCGGCGGTTTGGAGCTACTACGATGTACCCTTGCGAAGCCATTAAAGCAAAGTTCCAACGAAACGAATAAAACTGAGTCAATGGAGATTGTGGTCCGCCTTGACAGTATAGGAGTGTTGGGTATTTTTTATTTTTATCAAAGTTTGGTGGAAGAATTACCCACACTAACATCTTTTTACCATCGGTAGTGGTTACATAACGTCTTTCGTATTTTGGCATGGCCAAATTACTGTATAGGGCATCATTGGTTTTAGTGAGCTGTTGCCAAGTTGCTTTTTTAGTATTGAACGAAAAAATTTCTAAGGCATGATTCATGTCTGTTCGGGTCAAGATAAAGTTGTCTGTAGTTACATCCACGATATCATGCACATCAAAATCGCCATTGGTCACTTGGGTTACCGTTACCGCAATCTTGGTTACCCCAGGAAAATTAACTTGAAAAAGTTGTTGGGTTCCGTCTACCGCTGCAATGAAATACACTCTCTTACCATCAGGGCTCCATTTAAAGCTTTCTACAGAACCATCCCAAGCGGCAGTTAAGTTGATGTCGCTTCCTTTAAAACGAACGATTATATCGTTCTTATCAGCTTCAAAACCATCACGTTTCATTTGCAACCACGTTAAATCGCCTGTAGGGGAGAACGAGGGATTAGTATCGTAACCTTTATTGGGCTCCGTTAGGTTTTTGGTGGTTTTTGATTCTAGGTTGTATTCGTATAAATCGGTATTGGTTGAAACCGCATAGGCGGTTCCGAATTTCTTTTTGGAGACATAGATTATGCTTTTCCCGTTGGGAGACCAAATGTAGTCCTCATCACCGCCGAAAGGTTTTTGAGGGCTATCGAATGGTTCGTCTTTCATGATGTCTACAGCAATCGCATTCTCTTTGTTCTCGGCGTAGAATACATGATTGTGTGTTCCGTTATTCCAAGTGTCCCAATGACGATAATCAAGGCCATTATAGACTTGGGCGTCTGCTTTTTGTAAATCGGCATAAATATCTTTACCTAATACATTTTCGGTTTTGACTTCTTGGGTAGATAGGATGAATTTCCCATCTGGGGAAACGTTTTTATCTACCAGTACTTCTTTGGTGTCTTTGATTTCGGTTGGAGTACCGCCCGTAAGTGGAATGGTAAAGAACTTGCTATTCGATTTATTTTCCTCCATCACTGGGGTACTTACTTTGTATACTATTGATTTTCCATCTTTAGAAATACCAAGTGCTGTAACCCGGTTTAGTTTCCAGAGGGTCTCGGGTGATAGAACTTCTTGTGCTGAAACGGCTATGCTCATGGTTGTAACGATTAAAAAAAATATTTTCTTCATTGTATTACTTGTTTTTATTGAAAGGTTAAAAGTACCAAATATTGTTTTGGAATTGAAAAATAAAGGCATAAAAAAAGCGGAACAGTAGTTCCGCTTTTTTAGTATGAGTCAATAGGTTATTCTCTTTCTAACTTAATGAAAAATAATTGCCCTCCTTGATCGAAGGTCCCTTGCAGATGCGTCGCATCCAGGGTTGTAATAGTTACATTTGTTACTTTCGTAACGCCTTCTATAACTTGTGTCAATGTTAGGCTATGATTCTCTTGAATATACGTTCCAGGAAGTGACCCTTTTTGGCACGATCCAGTACTATCACTATAATCATTTTGTGAGAATGTTAAATCTTCATTGAATTCAAAATTATCTACATCTGTACCACAACTACTATTTTGGTAAGGGTAATAATCTAGACCACCTTGGCTATTCATAACTCCCGTTTCGATGATATCCCATTTACCGACCAAATCATTCTTTTTCACATAATTCATTTCGGCTTTATCGTCACAAGAGGATGCGGCCCAAAGGAATGCTAAACATAGTATACTATATAATTTCTTCATGTTTATTTTATTAATTGAAGCTTACTTTTACATTATCAATTTCCCAGGTAGAACCTACTGAACTTGAAGAAGTGTATTTAAAGGCAATGTATACTTTATTATTTCCTGCACCGGTAAAAGAGGTGATGTCAATATTTCCTGAATTTGCATATGTATAACTCCCAGGAGATGAAGTCCATCCTGTTAATGTAGTCCATGTTACACCTGCAGCATAAGGATCTCCTGTACCAGAGTAGTTATTAGAAATTAAAACTTGGATAGGATCTCCTGTAAATTTGTATGCATTATCAAACGAAAGGTGTGCATTTGTTAATGTAGTATAGTTTTGCTTTGGAGAAATTAACCAATCTTCATTAGCATTATTCGTACTATTAGCAAAACCTGACATTTTAGCCATTCCACCTGGATTACCGAAAGTGCTGCTATGAGCCCAACCTTGAGCTCCTGATACACTTACTGCTGTCCATTTAGAGAAGTTGGTGGCTGTATCAAAACCTTCATTTAATAAAGGTGAAAATCTATCGTTTACGTTATCCGTTAATCTTATATCACTTTGGGTACGAACAATAAATTGATAATCAGAGGTAGAACCAACATATTTAGTAAGAACTCCTCTTATTTTACCACTTCCTTTAAGAACACTTTTTGCAGCGAAATTAGCATAGCTACTTGTTCTAACGATAACAGAACCACCTGTGATATCAACAATATGTAAATTAGTAGCACCTCCTAAATCATTGTTTACATTGTAATAAGTTGGAGATTCAATAGAAGCATCATCAAACATTACGTTATTCAATTCTACCAATCTATTTAAATACGTATCATTTTTTAATTGGTCAATAGTTACAGGCGTAGCTGGTAATAATTCGTCTTCGTTTATTTTAGTACATGAAGGTTGAACCGCTGCTCTAAAATCAGCTTCTGGCATTCTCCCCACTGATGGAAGTCCAGAAGTACTAACATATAATGACCCTATTCTCATACCAATTGGCCCTGAAGTTGGGCTATCTGTATATAAACCGTCCATTTTGATTAACACTTTTCTTCCTGGCTCATAATCGATAAATGTATTGCTTGCATCAACAGGAACGCTAAATGCTTTTGAACCGTCTTTTGTTTGAAAAGAGATGCTTTTGAAAAAATTACCTCCAAGATCACTTGAGGTTACATAAGCTTCAATAACATCAGAAACACCGTCTACAACATTTACGTGTTGTGCAACCGTTGCACCTGCTGAAATTTGTGCAACCGTTCTATTGGCTACTAATGTAGTACCTCCACAATCTGACAACTGTGGCGTTGAATAATTATCATCCTTAACACAGCTCGAAAAAATTCCAACTGATAAGGCAACTAAAAAAGCTGATTTTAAAATTGTTGTTTTCATATTAATTTTATTTTTTTTTAAAAGTTAAGATACAGGTTTACGAAATAAGTTCTTCCGTAACCATAAAAATATTTTGGTGCAAAAGCTGGTGTTCCACTAGAAACGTCTTGATTTAAATCTCGATAATTTGAATTTCGAGCTTGTTCAAAACCACCCGTTTTATAAGTAACATCAAAAACGTTATTTACGCTAGCAAAGAAACCAAGTGTTTGATTTCCAAACTTCCATGATTTACCTCCTGTTAAATTAACTAAGGTAAAGTTATCAAATTTTTCTTGTTTCAACAATTGATCTGCTCTCGTTTGTGTTGCTTCAGGAAAATTGTTGCCATTTTGGCTGTTAGGATCCGCATAGAATTGATTTGTTCTTGTAATTGGAGCAATATCAATGTAGCTATTGGCTAAGTAATTTGCATTAGCGCCAATCCACCAAAACTTAGGGTCTCTGTATTCTAAACCGATAGAGGCCGCTGCTTGAGGCATTCCTGATTGTTTGTAATTTTTGATGTTAGTAACACCATAATCCTTTACTGGATTCGTATTGGTTGCAGTAGCAAAACGATCCACGCTGATGCTTACATCTGGATTATTAGCATAAATGTATTCGCCATAAGCAGCGCTTCCATTAACTTTTAAGGTTGATGTAATTGGATATTCGATTCCGAATTCTAATCCCATATTTCTTTTGGCAAGACCTGTAACCGTTTCAGCAACAAAAGCATTTGCTTCGTTAATGTTGGTTGTTGGATCATCAACTCCCACTCCGTCACCAAAGAAGAAAGAAGTTTCTGTTTGGTTTTCAATTTTAGAATAGAAGGCTGTTACTCTTGTTTTTAGTTTTGGCGAATTGATAATATAACTTACATCAGCACTAGAGATGTTTTCACTAGTTACTCCCGTTGTTACGTTATTATTTGCTCTTGCATTATTGAATACATTTCTTAACGTAGGTGCTTTAGACATATAAACACCGTTAAAGGTCAAGAACTGTCTTCCTGTTATTTTATAGGTTAAGCCTCCTTTGAAACCGAAGTTGTCAAATTTCTCTTTATTGCTGTACCCTAATGAATTGGTAGTGTAGTATCCATTTTTATACAATCCTTCTCTTTGGTATTCTGTATGAGAGTAGGTTTGACCTACATAGAACTCTACTTTTTTATAAGAGAATTTAAATTGTGTAAAGGCATCATATCTAGTAGTAAACAAATTGTAATTATATCCAAAAGTGTCCCCTACATATACTTTTCTATCAGGATTATTTAAATCCGATTGTTGTTGGTCACCTGTACCGAAAAGGCTTACGTCATTAAAATGATCACCACCTAATAAATCTAACAAGTTTTTGAAGTTATGCGAAGTAACTTTGGTTAAAGTACCTCCTGCATTTAACACAATATTATCTGCTAATTGAGAACTTACTACTGCATTGGCAGCCCATTGTCTATCGTCTGTTCTGTCTTCATACAGTATGTATTTTGCTCCTTCACCAGCGGCGTTAGCTTGCGCGTTAGTCGCGTATAATCTTTCCCAGTCAATTTGAGGATTGGTTAAGAATGCTGCATTGGCTGCTCCGATTAAATCAGGAGTTGGAATTCCTCCCAATCCACCTGGCAAATAAGCTGAAGGATCTGTAACACCTACGATTGTAGGGTCTGACTGAAATAACGAAGTGAAATAACTTGGTAAATTTCTATAATATGTTGGGTCTGGATTATTTACTCCTTGATAATCTAAACGACTGTTTCCGATTTTACCAAATTGGTACGAAAGATTTAAATTCAAATTAGTTTTTGAAGATATTTTCCAATAATCGCTTAAAATAAAGATTGGCTCTTCAATATCTTTCATTCTTGAATTTCTAACTTCACCGTTTTGTAATCCCCAATACGAGTTATATTTAACTCCGGCTAGGTCTGTTACTTCTTGCGTGTTAGGAGAATTTTTACCTCTTCTGTTTTTAGCATAGATAGCGGTAATATTCAATGAATTGTTTGAAGTTATTTTTTTCTCAACACTAGCAAAAAAAGAATTTGCATTGTAAGTAGTTCCATCAAAAAAAGCACCATCTTGAACCGTAAAACGTCTAGAAGCTGAAACTACATAAGCCCAACCATCATTTCGCATTCCAGATGCGATCGTACCCATTATTCTTCCGTTATAATTGGTATTTGTACCCCCGAAAGACACTCTATTACCTCTTCTATATACAGAAGCTCTAGTGTTGATCTCTGTTGTACCTAATATATTTCCAAAAGTATAATCTGAAGGTGCAGAACCGTTGGTAAATTCTTGATTTCTTGTAGCGTCGTTAAGTCCGCCCCAATCGCTGTATTGTGCTCTACCATCATACACTTTGTTCATGTTGATTCCGTTAATCATGGTAACACCATACTCACTGTCAAGTCCACGTACTCTGTAACGCGCTTGTCCCCAATTGAATGCGGCAGCTTGTTGAAAAACGTCTCTTGAGGCTTGTAATAACCCTGCGGTTGTTTCTGAGCCACTGTTGTCATCACCCAAATCATTATCGGTGATGGTAACCAAGCTCAATTGTTGTTCGGAGGTAATATCTTCCTCCATCACTACAATTCCTAAATCTAAAAGTTTCCCTGCAACTACCTCAACAGAAAGCAATTGGTCTTTGTACCCACTACTTTTGATTTGTAATAATTGACTGCCCACAGCTACTTCATTAAATACAAAAACACCATTAACATCTGTAAGTGTTGTCAAATTGGTGTTTTGAACAGTAGCAACTACATCTTGTAATGGCTTTTGTGTTTTTGAATCTAACACTTTACCTGTAAAACCGGTATTGTTTTGAGCAAAAACAAAAAATACCTGCATTACAAATAAAGTACTAATAACAAGTTTTTTCATAAATAAAATTAAATTAATTTTTCTTTTGCTGAGTCTTAATAAAAACTTAACAGCCGACAAATGTACATCATTTAATAATATTATCTACTTTTGGCCCATAGTTTGTACAAAACTTGACGTTAAATTAATATACTAATTATGAGGATTAAAAGATTAATAGCTGTTTTCGTTGTTTTTTTCGCAATAATAGGGGCAAAAGCCCAAGAGAAAAAATATATAGTGCATACAGTTCCTTTTTACAATTTAGAAAACCTATTTGATACTATTAACGGTCCGAATATCGATGAAGACTGGTTGCCTACGGGAGTTCAAAACTGGACATCGAAAAAATACCACCAAAAATTACACAACTTAGCCACGGTATTGTCCCAAATAGGGAAAGGTGAAAAACAAGATAAGTCACCTGTATTAATAGGAAGTGCCGAAATTGAAAACAGAGGCGTACTAGAAGATTTAGTCAAAGAACCGGAAATGTTGGTTAATGATTATGGAATTGTACACTTTGATTCACCGGATAAAAGAGGAATTGATGTTGCTTTATTGTATCAAAAGAAACATTTTAAACCCACTAGTTTTAAAAACATACCGTTATTGATTTACAAAAACCAAATCAATGCCAATGCAAAGGAGAAAAATGATAAAGACGATGCGTCTGATGATAAATCGGAGGTAGATAAGAATTTAGATCGTGTTTACACTCGAGACATCCTATTAGTAACGGGTTATTTGGATGGGGAAGAGATCAATGTAATGGTGAATCACTGGCCTTCACGTTCAGGAGGAGAGAAGAAAAGTTCGCCTTTCAGAGAAGCAGCCGGAAGATTGAATCGAAAAATCATGGATTCTATCTATAAAATCAATCCTAATGCAAAGATCATTACTATGGGTGATTTGAATGATGGGACTTATAATAAGAGTGTGAAAGAAGGTGTAGGAGCTATGCGTAAAAGAGAAGACGTAAAACCTTTTGGCGTATTCAATCCGTTTGAAGAAATGTTCTATAAGGGTAATGCTACGTTATTCTATCGCGATGCGGGTGATATTTTTGACCAAATTATGGTGTCCGAAAGCTTGATACAAAAAGATTTCAGTTCGTTCCGTTATTGGAGAGCCGGAATTTACAACAAGCCCTTTATGATCCAAACGACGGGACAGTATAAGGGCTATCCGCTGCGGCATTCTATGAATGAAGTGGGGTATAGTGATCACTTCCCATCTTACATTTACCTCGCAAAAGAAATTAAATAATATTTTAAAGTCCCGATGATATCGGGACTTTTTTATTTTATAACTTTACAAAAAATACTCTTATGGCTATAGCAAAACCTTTCAATCTAACGCAATGGATTGATGAAAACCGCCACTTATTACAACCCCCTGTTGCCAATAAAAACCTTTATGTTGATTCGGGTGATTATATTGTAATGATAGTAGGCGGACCTAATGCACGTAAGGACTATCATTATAATGAAACGGAGGAATTGTTTTACCAACTGGAAGGAAGCATCACCGTTTACATCCAAGAAAACGGAGAAAAGAAAGCGATGACTCTGAATGCTGGGGATATTTATTTGCACCCTGCTAAAGTGCCGCATTCCCCTGCACGAACTGAAAATTCAGTAGGTTTAGTGATTGAGCGTAAGCGTGCTGGAAAAGGATTTACCGATGGTTTGTTGTGGTTTTGCGATGGTTGCAATCACAAATTGCACGAAGTGTATTTTGAACTACACGATATTGAGCAAGATTTTTTGCCTCATTTTAAAGCTTATTATACTTCGGAGGCGCTGCGTACCTGTACCAAGTGCGGCACGGTGATGGAAACCCATCCTGCTTTTATGGATAAGTAATACGCTTTGCTTGTTCTTCCACTTTCTATCCTTGGTTTAGTGCTATAATGGAATTTATCTAAGGGTATAGTGTTGCCCTCTGCTTTGGTTCTGCAACCTAATAAAGGGTTCGGACTACCCTATTTCTAATTCTTTTCCTAATTTTATAACAAAAGAAAGTGTGTGTGTCTCGCTATTCTATGTGCTAGTATTACGTCTATATCCTATATCATACACGCTATATATACGCTATATACACGCCATATATACGCTATATACTATTGTGATAATTAGCTTTATTGTTTCCTATTACTCAGGGATGGGTTGAAAAATTATTACACAGAGACTCACAAAGAATCACAGAGACTCACAGAGGGATAATCAACTCATCTAATTACTGTCACGGTGTTGTTGAATAGTGTATTCAATTCAAAATAATCGTTTACTTTTGCTGAAAATTATAAACAAACAAACTTAGTATACCATGGCATCAATTGCACAACAATTCGGCATGACCGAAGCCTTAGAAATATTAGGCGTAAAAGCTATTAATGAAGGCACCTCAACGGGAAACAACCATTTTTCATCGGGGGAACTTATTGAAAGTTACTCACCGGTAGATGGACAATTAATTGGAAAAGTAAGAACCACTACGGCGGCGGACTATGAAAAAGTAATGCAAACAGCAACAGCTGCCTTCTTAACTTTTAGAGCTATGCCAGCGCCTCAACGCGGAGAAATTGTTCGCCAGTTTGGTAATAAACTAAGAGATTTAAAAGAGCCCTTAGGGAAATTAGTTTCTTATGAAATGGGAAAATCGTTGCAAGAAGGATATGGTGAAGTTCAGGAAATGATTGACATCTGTGATTTTGCAGTGGGTCTATCCCGTCAATTGAATGGTCAAACTATTCCATCGGAACGACCAGGTCACGTGATGAGAGAGCAATGGCATCCCATAGGAGTTGTTGGAATTATCTCTGCTTTCAACTTCCCGGTGGCTGTATGGTCTTGGAATACTGCTTTAGCCTGGATTTGTGGTGATGTTTGTATTTGGAAAGCGTCTGAAAAAGCACCTTTATGTTCGATTGCCTGCCAAAATATTATTGCTGGTGTTTTAAAAGCCAATAATTTACCTGAAGGTATTTCTTGTATCATCAATGGTGATTATAAAGTAGGAGAAATGATGACTACAGACCCTAGAATTCCGTTGATTTCTGCTACAGGTTCTACACGAATGGGAAGAATTGTTGGTGCCACGGTAGCACAACGATTTGGAAAATCATTATTAGAATTGGGCGGCAACAATGCCATCATCATTACGCCAACAGCCGATTTAAAAGTGGTTGTTCCTGGCGCTGTATTTGGAGCCGTTGGAACGGCTGGACAACGTTGTACCTCCACTAGACGTTTAATCATTCACGAATCGGTTTATGCTAAAGTAAGAGATGCTATTGTGGGTGCTTATGGTCAATTGACTATTGGAAACCCTTTGGATCAAAAAAACCATATTGGACCGCTAATTGATACTGATGCTGTAAACACTTATTTAGCGGCTATTGAAAAAGCAAAAGCTGAAGGAGGAACCGTATTGGTTGAAGGGGGCGTACTTACTGGCGAAGGATACGAATCAGGTTGCTATGTAAAACCAGCCATTATCGAAGCGGAAAACGCTTTTGAAATCGTTCAACACGAAACCTTTGCCCCTATTTTATATTTAATGAAATACAGTGGTGAAGTTGAAAATGCTATTGCACTTCAAAATGGCGTTGCCCAAGGATTATCCTCTGCTATTATGACTAATGAAATGAAAGAAGCTGAAAAATTCTTGTCTTTTGCGGGCTCTGATTGTGGTATTGCCAATGTAAATATTGGAACCTCTGGAGCTGAAATAGGCGGTGCTTTTGGTGGAGAAAAAGAAACGGGTGGCGGAAGAGAATCAGGTTCAGATTCTTGGAAAGTATATATGAGAAGACAAACCAATACGGTTAACTATTCTGATCAATTGCCTTTGGCGCAAGGGATTAAGTTTGATTTGTAGTCTTTTAGATAAAAGACGATAGACTAATAGATAATAGACAAAAAGCCCCGAAGTATTCGGGGCTTTTTTATTTGGAATTCGTCGGTGTTATTTTGTTTTCTTAACGTATTGGGTTAAGATTACGATGTGTTGGCCTTCTACTCTGCCTTCGATTTGGTCGGCGTTGTCAAAAACTAGTTTGATGTTGTGTACGGGAGCGCCACGTTTTGCGGTGAAGTTGGCTCCTTTTACATCTAGATCTTTGATTAGCACTACTGAATCTCCGTCAAACAAGATATTACCGTTACTGTCTTTGTGGACTATTTTGCCTTCATCATCTTGGTCTTCACCGGTAGCTTTGGCCCACTCTAGGGCGTCTTCGTCTAGGTACATCATTTCTAGTAGATCGATGTTTTTTAAACGAGCTAACATTCTCCAAGACACGATTTGTACGGGTAAGTTTTCGTTCCACATGCTGTCGCTTAGACCTCTCCAGTCGTTGGCATCAGTCGTTTCTGGATGTTCGATTTGGTCTCTTAGGGCCTTAGTAATCAAGATACAATTCTCGGGTGTAGCTTCGGTTTTTGGAGCTACTAAATAGACTACTAAATTTTCTTCGCTTCCGCTGATTTCGCATTTGGAATCGCTTCTGTCTTTTAATCTTTTTTCTGTAACAATACTCATTTTATCTGCTTTTAGTAAATTTTATAAATTGAAGGAAGCTCCGATATTAAACACAAACTGGTTGTTATAATGTTCGAATCCCTTGGTATTTGTATCGTATTTGGCTATAGGCGCTCCCGCTTCGGCATAGATACCAAATCCGCTGGTAAAGAAATAGCGATACCCTAGATGGCCACCAAAATTTCGAGTCCCTAGGCTTAAACCGGGATAAATATCCATGTTTTTGTCAAAGCCAAATACATTGCCAATATTGGCATTGAAACGCACTTTGATATCGGCTCTATCTTCAAACTTAGGTTTGATACCCGCTGCTTGATCCACAGACAATAAGTAGGACGCTACAAAGCCATAGGACATGTTTTCGCCTATGCCAATATCGACAGAGGTATTGATTCCGGTACCGTGGTCTTGGGTATTTAGGCCCACTTGTCCTTTGATGTCCCCTTTCCCTTTATAGGCTTGTGCGTTTGCGAAACCCACGATTAGTAATGCTATTACTGGTATAATTCTTTTCATGTAATTTGGTCTTTATTGCGTACAAAAATATAAATTAATTTCTCCCTTTTTCATTAAAGTACAAATCGCTCAGGGGTTCGCTTTGCCAAAACGCTTTGGTATCCACATTCATAATGGTTAAGGGACCTTTGAAGGCGGCACCGGTATCGACATTCCAAACACAGGCTTTATGGACGGGGATAGTTTGCCCAATTCTTGTGACAGGGGTGTGTCCGATGAAAATTTCGTGGTATAAAGTGAAGCGTTTTGGATAGTGTTTACTCTCTTTTGCAATAGCGGTATCGAGGGCTAAGGCCGTTTCCCAGAGGGTTCGATCCCAATAAAATAATTTTGGGAAATACTCATAGTTTATTCCGTTCATATTGGTAAAACCCGCGTGAATGAACAAGCGATTTTTATCATCTAAATGGTAATTACGTAGTGACTTTAAGAATTGTATGTGCTTACTTTTATGCTCCTCACTCAGGGTGCTATAGGCTGCAGCTGTGGCTTCTCCGCCGTGTTTGAACCACATAGATTCATCAAAGTTTTGGTTATTACCGGTTAACCACTCCAACACTAATTCGTCGTGATTGCCCCGAATGAAAATGCAGTCTTGTTTTGCATTAAGTTCCATTAAAAAATCTAGTACTTGGGGGGATTCACTCCACCCGTCAACGTAGTCGCCTAGAAAGATGAGTTGGTCCTCACGGGTAACCTTTGCTCTTTCCAGTACTTGATGTAGGGCTCTAAGGCCACCGTGAATGTCTCCGATTACAAAAGTATTAGGCATTATTTTGATTGTATTTCATTTTTCTTAAGATGCGCATGGCTTCTTTAAAACTCAAGTAAACCGTTGGGTTGGGTTGGGCTTTTAAAAGCGGCTTGGCATCCACTAATTTTTGTTTGGCTTCTTCAAAACCATTGAGGTAACAGAGCATCAAGATGGAGGCGATATTTTCTACATCCTTTTCTTCTCTCTCGGAAATAGCCTGTTGCTTTTGCAATTTATTAATTAAAACTAAGGTAGCGTTATAAACATGGTGCAACATTTTTTTGTTGTAGGCAGGAGGTTCGAAGAGCATTTCGGTTTCCATTTTATAATAGCCGTTATCAAAAAAGCGGATGGTTACTTGCTCTAGTGGGTAGTAACTGGTTTTATCGTTCAGGCCCAAGGCGACGTGTTCGATGATGGTAAAGGATTGTTCGTCATAGCGAATCGAAACCACATCTAGTGCCGAGTAAAAGAGTTTAACCTGTTCGTTTATCAACTCAATATCCACTCTAGAAAGATAGATAGTATCTCTAATTTTATTGGGAATGCCGGCCCAGCAAATCACAAACAACTCTTTAAAAACCTTGTACTGCGAGGTCATATCCTTGTGCCGGTTGTTGATGAAGTCGATGACCCCATCCAGGGTATGAGCAATACTGTTTCTGGAACTATTTTCAATGCTGATAACCGTTTCGATGTTTTGTTTGGAGTAGGGTATCTTATCCTCAGTGGGCATTGAATTACTGCCAACCCTCACGAAAACCGTCTGGGCTAAAATCGTGTGAATGTTTTTCTTGAAAAAGGAGGTTTTGTGTTTGGGTTTGATGGTTACCAATCCGATTACACGGTCCTTGGGAAGATTGGGGAACGGTACGTTTTCGTATTGTATTTTGGGTGGATTTTCTAAATAGGCATTGACTAGATTTTGAATGCGGCTATCGTCGAAGAAGTCATCCCCTACGATTTCGTTATCATGGTCTTCCACGCCCACCACGATATAGGAATTATTGGAAGGATTGGAATTGGACAAGGCACAAATATGTTTTAGAAACTTCGCTTTCCCTTCCTTGGTATGTAAATTTAACTGGCGTTTCTTATCATAGAAACTACTCTCATCATTATGAGCTAGTAGGTTTTTTATGAGAAGGCGTTTGTTGATCATTTGATTTAAGATTTAAGAATAACGATTTTCGATTGCAGATCTTATTTAGAAATCTTTCATCGTATCTTAAGATTCTAGCAAATTATGGCACTTTATTTCCCATGCTTTCGGTCCAAATGGCGAACCAATCTTCTTGGTCTAACTGCAATTCGGTGGCTTTATATAAGGCTTGGATTCGAGCAATGTTAACGGTCCCGGCTACAGGAATTACTTGGGCTGGATGTTTTAGAATCCAAGCTAACAGCAGGGTATCGGATCCAAAGTGGTATTTCTGTACTAGTTCGGCCAACAATTTTTTTAATCTTCTTGTTTGTTCAATATCCTCTCTAAAAACGGTCCCTAAAGGATTCCATGACATTGGTCTTATATTATGGACTTGCATATAATCAAAACTACCATCTAGCATGGCTTCGTGATGGGTAGCTGAAAATTGGACTTGGTTGTAGTTAATGGCTGTTTTTTGTCTTATCAATTCGGTTTGAGAAGCGGTGAAATTAGAAACTCCAAAATCGATAATCTTGCCTTCCTGTTTTAATTTTGTTACCGCTTCAGCAATCTCATCAGCGATCATTAGTGGGCTTGGGCGGTGCAGTAAAAGCACATCTAGATAGTCTGTTTGAAGGTTTTTTAAGGAGTTTTCAACAGACCAAATGATGTAGTCCTTGGCATAATCATAATGTTTGATTTTATTGGGTCTCCCTTTTACATGTTGAATCCCGCATTTTGAAATCAATTGGATTTGTTTACGGTCTATAGTGCTTTGCGCTAAGGCCTTACCAAAAGCAGCTTCTGTGGTATAATCTCCATAAATATCGGCATGGTCAAAGGACGTGATTTTATTTTCAACACAAAGGTGTATGAGATGATCCATTTCGGACGTATTCAAGTTTTTGTCCCAGACACCCCAATTCATGGTTCCGGCTACAATGGGAGAAAGTTTCGTTTGCATTTTTAGTTTCTTTAGTGTGTAAAAGTAGATTTGCTGATTTTGCTCTTTTGAAAATTTTAGTATTTTGGCGCTTCAAAATTGAAAAGGCTATCAGGTCTTAAAATTATGAAAAGAAAATCATAAATCATCCTTAAAATTAAGGTGATTTGTAAAGTTTTAACGCATTCTTAACATCTCGTAAGGGATTAAATTTTCACTTTTGAAATGTTAAAATTATAACTATAATACATTCGAATAAATAAATCATTATGGAAGAAAATGGTACTGCTTTAGATATCAGAGCAATTAATGAAAAAATAGAAAGAGAAAGTGCTTTTATCGACTTATTATCCATGGAAATGAACAAGGTAATTGTGGGTCAGAAGCACATGGTAGAACGATTGTTAATTGGGCTTTTAGGACAAGGACATATTCTTTTGGAGGGGGTTCCAGGATTAGCTAAAACCTTGGCTATAAATACTTTGTCACAAGCCGTTCATGGAAGTTTCAGTCGGATACAGTTTACCCCAGATTTATTACCTGCCGATGTCGTTGGGACGATGATTTACAACATTAAAGCCAATGAGTTCTCTATTAAAAAGGGGCCAATCTTCGCTAATTTTGTTTTGGCCGATGAGATCAACCGTGCTCCTGCAAAAGTACAATCGGCTTTGTTGGAAGCGATGCAAGAAAAGCAGGTGACTATTGGTGATACTACCTTTAAATTGGACAAGCCCTTTTTGGTATTAGCCACTCAAAACCCTATTGAGCAAGAAGGTACTTATCCTTTACCAGAAGCACAAGTAGACCGTTTTATGTTGAAAACAGTAATTGACTATCCGAAGCTTGATGAAGAGCGCATGGTAATCCGTCAAAACCTAAAAGGAGCCTATGAAAAAGTGAATCCAGTGGTCTCTGTAGAGCAAATTTTGCGTGCACAAGAAGCAGTAAGAGAAGTTTATATGGATGAAAAAATAGAGAAATACATTTTGGATATCATATTTGCGACCCGTTATCCAGAGCAATATAAATTAGAAAGTCTGAAACCGCTTATTGGCTTTGGAGCTTCACCTCGTGGAAGCATCAACTTGGCCAATGCAGCAAAATGTTATGCTTTTATTAAGCGTCGTGGTTATGTAATTCCGGAAGATGTGCGTGCTGTAGTGCATGATGTGTTGCGTCACCGTATTGGGGTTACCTATGAAGCCGAAGCAGAAAACATTACCTCTGTAGACATCATTAACAAAATCGTTAACGAAATAGAAGTTCCTTAATAAGTCGTAAAGACAAGAGTCAATAGTCGTAAAATAGCGACAGTAAGACATTCGACAAAAAATGGAAACAAAAGACTTACTTAAAAAAGTTCGTAAAATCGAAATCAAAACCCGAAGGTTGAGTGATCATATCTTCTCGGGTGAATACCACACATCCTTTAAAGGACGCGGGATGACCTTTTCGGAAGTGCGTCAGTACCAATTTGGCGACGATATTCGTGCCATAGACTGGAATGTGACTGCGCGCTATAATGAGCCATACGTCAAAGTTTTTGAAGAAGAGCGTGAATTGACCATGATGTTGATGGTGGATATCTCGGGCTCGGAAAGTTTTGGTACCCAAAACCAATTAAAAAGTGAAATCGTAACTGAAATAGCCGCTACTATGGCTTTTTCGGCGACGCAGAACAATGACAAAATAGGTTTGATTTTGTTTTCAGATCAGATTGAATTGTATATCCCTCCGAAAAAAGGAAAATCACATGTGTTGCGTATCATACGGGAGCTCATTGAATTCCAACCAAAAAGTAAAAAAACGGACTTATCGCAGGCCTTAAAATTCCTTTCGGGTACTCAAAAAAAGAAAGCCATAGTATTTGTGATTTCTGATTTTATGGTGGAAGACGATTATGAGAAAACCTTGAAGATTGCAGCTAAAAAACATGATATTACGGGGGTGCGTGTCTATGACATTCGAGAAGAGAAAATGCCCAATATAGGGATGGTCGAAATGGAAGATGCCGAGACGGGAGAACTATTGCTCGTCAATACCAGTTCTAAAAAAGCCCGTTTGAGTTATGAAAAACAGTATCAAGACAAGGTGAGTTACTTTAAAGATATCTTTTCAAAATGTGGTTCTGGAACCGTAAACACAAGAGTCGACGAAAGCTATGTCACTAAATTATTGGGTTATTTTAAATCGAGGTAATGATTTAAGATTGTTGATTAACGATTTTTGATTGCAGATTGATTTTATAAGATTTATAGATATATGGATAAGTTTACATTAGAAGAACGATTGATTGATTTTGCTGCTGGAATTATCTTATTTACTAATCATTTAGAAAAATCAGTTGCTGGAATTCATTTGGTTGGACAAATTGTTCGTTCATCAACTTCTCCTGCTTTAAATTATGGAGAAGCACAAAGTGCTGAAAGTAAAAAAGATTTTATTCATAAAATGGGTATTTGCCTAAAAGAATTAAGAGAAACTTTTAATTGTTTAAAAATTATTGAAAAAGCCAAATTAATATCGAAGATTGAATTAGTAACAGCATTAAAATTAGAAGTAAACGAATTGATCTCAATTTTTGTATCGAGCATTAAAACTGCTAAATCAAATTCTTAAATCAAAAATCGTTAATCTTCAATCAACAATACAATGAAGTTTAAATTATATATAGTATTTTTTCTAGTAAGCTGTTTGCTTTGGTCGCAACCCAAGGTCGCTACTACCGTGAATACCACCAAAAATAAAATTGGGGCTGAGTTTCAATTGACCTTGAAAACAGAAGTTGATACTTTATCTAAGGTAAAATTTCCCGAAGCTAAAAATTTTGGTGCCTTAGAGGTTATTCAATCCTATAAAATGGATACCGTTAAAAACGGAGCACGCTATCAATTGATCAAAAAATATGGATTGACGCAATTTGATGCAGGGAAGTATCTGATTCCGGCTCTACCGGTTTTAATCAATGGCAAACCCGTATTTACGGACGGTATTAAAGTAGAAGTTAATGATGTTAAAGTCGATACCTTAAAACAAAAAATGTATGACATCAAGGATGTGGCTGCTGCAGCTGGATCGAATAATTGGTGGATTTACCTTTTGGTTTTATTGGCCATTGCTGTAATTGGATATTTAGTATTCAAATTCATTAAGCAAAGACAAAGCAAGATAAAAATAGAGGAAATCGTTTTTAAATCGCCTATTGAAAAAGCCACGACTTTACTGCAACAATTAGAGAGTAAAGGGCTATGGCAAAAAGGAGAAATCAAGCATTACTATTCAGAGTTGACTGATATTGCTCGAAATTACATAGAAGAAGAAATTCAGATTCCGGCTATGGAGAGCACAACTTCTGAATTGATTGAAGGATTGCGCAAAGCGGCAAAGCAAAAGAAACTAAAGCTCACCAACGAAACGGTCGAGAATTTAGAGAAAGTATTAAAACAAGCCGATTTGGTAAAATTTGCCAAAGTAAAACCGCTTGATTATGAGATAGAGGAAGACAAAAAGCGCATCTCTAGTTCGATAGTAATCATTCACAAATCCATCCCAGTGGTAGTGGAAGAAGCGGATGAATTAGAGCTTTGGAACGAGCAGCAAAAAGAGAAAGCACGATTAGAGAAACTCAAGCGCGACAAACGAAAACGTATCTTTATTGGAGTTGGTATTTCAGCCTTTTTGTTGTGCGCTGTATTTGGCTATATCGTTGTTACAAAAGGATTTGATTATGTCAAAGACAATATCATTGGCCATCCTACCAAAGATTTAGTAGAAGGAGAATGGGTTTATAGTGAATATGGAAATCCTGGTGTAAAAATCGAGACTCCAAAAGTGTTAAAACGAATGAACTCCGAAAATATCTTGCCGAAAAATGCCATGGCAATGATTAAAGAAATGCAAGTGTTCCTATATGGCAGTATGATGGATGATTTCTATGTACTTGTTTCTACGAGTACCTTCAAACAAGAAATGAAAATTGATTTACAACAAACGGCAGAAAATAGTATTAAAGTATTTGAAGCAAAGGGCGCCCAAAACGTTATTGTTAAAACGGAAGATTTTGACACACAAGACGGTATTACGGGTAAGAAAGCCTATGGAACGATGACCATGTTGGATAAAATCAAAGGACAATCGACCAAGATGTATTATGAAATATTAGTTTTTGCTCAGAATAATGGCGTACAGCAAATCACGATTTTGCATAAAGAAGGTGATGAATATGGACAAAAAATTATGGAGCGTGTGTTAAACTCTGTTGAATTACAAAAAGCGAATTGATGATGATGAAAGATGTTAGCTTTTTAAATCCCGAATTGTTCTGGTTGTTTTTATTACTTCCCATTGCTATTGCGTGGCAGATATGGAAACGGAAACACCAATCGGCTACCTTAAAAATTAGTTCTATTAAAGGTTTTAAGGCCGAAAAATCGTTGCTAGCAAAGGTAAAGCCTTTCTTGTTTGTTTTGCGCTTATTAGCGTTGAGTTCGCTTATTATTGCGATGGCACGACCTAGAAAAGTAGATATAAGCAGTCAGACGAAATCCACTAAGGGTATTGATATTGTCATGGCGATCGATGTATCGGGTAGTATGCTTGCTAAAGATTTGAAGCCAAACCGAATGGAAGCTTTGAAAAAAGTGGCCAAAAGCTTTGTGGAAGGAAGACCTAACGACCGAATTGGAATCGTATTGTATGCTGCAGAAGCTTACACTAAAACGCCAGTAACCAGCGATAAAGCGATTGTTCTAGACGCTATACAAAGCATTAAATATGACAATGTATTACAAGACGGAACCGGCATAGGGATGGGGTTAACAACAGCCGTTAACCGTTTGAAAGATAGTAAAGCTAAAAGTAAAGTTATTATTTTGATGACGGACGGGGTGAATAACGCTGGGTTCATTGAGCCAGAGACGGCCTCACAAATTGCTAAAGAATATGGCATTAAAGTATATACTATTGGGATTGGCACTAATGGAGATGCCTTATTCCCCTATGCTTATGCCCCTAATGGTGGCTTTTTATTTAGAATGATGCCTGTAGAGATTGATGTAAACCTACTGCAAGCCATTGCGCAAAATACGGGTGGTAAATATTTTAGAGCCAATAGTAATAGCAAACTGAAAGCCATATACGACGAAATTAACAAACTAGAGACTAGTGAAATACAAGAGTTGAAGTTTTATGATTATGATGAAAAATACCGTCCGTTTGTATGGATTGCTGGGATTTTACTTTTACTTGAATTGGGATTAAGAAACACACTTTTCAGAAGTTTTATTTAAAATTATGTACGAGTTAGAAGAAAAATGGTATTTCTATTTTCTGTTGGTCATTCCGGCCATTACATTGCTATTCTTGTATGTGCAATTCTGGAAACGAAAAAAGCAGCGGGAGTTTGGGGATTTGGATTTGATTAAAAAATTAAGTCCGGAGAAATCGGTATTTAAACCCGTATTGAAATTAGTAGTTGTTCTTTTAGGGTTGGCTTGTTTAATTATTGGGCTAGTTAATCCAAAAATCGGCACCAAAATGGAAACGGTAAAGCGCGAGGGCATTGACATCGTGTTTGCGATAGACGTTTCCAAAAGTATGCTAGCTGAAGACGTTGCGCCAAGTCGGTTAGAAAAAAGCAAACAATTGGTTTCTCAAATCATCAATCAATTGGGTAGTGACCGTATAGGAATTATAGCCTACTCTGGGAGTGCCTTTCCTGTATTGCCTATAACATCTGATTATAGTGTGGCCAAAATGTTTTTACAGGGGATGAATCCGGGTATAATATCAGCCCAAGGGACTTCGATAGATCAGGCCATTACCTTGGCAACGACCTTTGTAGATAAAAAAGATAAAACTAATAAATTACTCATTATCATAACCGATGGAGAAGATCATTCCAATGAAGCCGTTGCTGCTGCAGAAGAAGCTAAAAAATTGGGGATAAAAATAATCACGGTAGGTGTGGGTACTGAAAAAGGAGGGCCCATACCCTTAAAAGAAAACGGAGTAACTTCTAGTTTTAAAAGAGATGGCAATGGCGAGGTAGTTATTACTAAACGGAATGCAGAAGTGTTGAAAAATATTGCTAAAGCCACTGGAGGCGGTTATGTAGATGGTGATTCCACCAAGGCGGTATTGGATTACGTTAAAAATGCGTTGGATAATATACAGAAAACGGAATTTGAAAGTACGCAAATGGCCGACTTTAAATCTCAGTTTCAATGGTTTTTAGGATTTGGTTTCTTTTTATTATTCTTAGATGTTTTTTTATTGGAGAAAAGAACCAAGTGGGTGAAAAAGATGAATCTATTTAACGAAAAAGAATAAATGAAAAAGTGGATTTTATATAGTTTGCTCTTACTTTCATTTTTTGGAATGGCCCAAAAAAAGGAAAAGGATACCCATTTACCAAAAGGGAACGCTTCTTTTGCGGATAAAAATTATGCTGATGCGGAAGCCGAATACCGTATGTCTGAATCAAAGAATCCTAAAAAAGGAATTGCTGCCTATAATTTAGGAAATGCTATTTACCGACAAAACCAGGCTTCTGAGGCTAAATACCATTATGGTAAAGCCTATAAAAATGCTAAAACCCGTGAAGAGAAACATCAAGCATTGCATAATATAGGCAATACCTTGATGAAAGAGAAAAACTATTCTGAAGCTGTAGAGGCCTATAAAAATGCTTTACGAAACAATCCTGGTGATGAAGAAACGCGCTATAATTATGCCTTGGCCAAATTATATTTAAAAAACAATCCACCCAAAAAAGATGGGAAGAAGAATAAGGATAAAAAAGACGATAAGAATAAAGACAAGGAAAAGAAAGACGACAAAGACAAAGACAAAGACAAAGACAAGGATAAAGGGAACGATCCAAAAGACAAGAATAAGGACAATAAAGACGGCAAAAACAATAAAGATCCAAAAGGCAAAGACCAAAACGGAGGAAAACCCCAACCTCAACCGGGTGGTGTATCGAAACAACGTTTAGAAAATTTGTTAGAAGCCGTGAATAATGAAGAGAAAAAAGTACAGGATAAAGTAACCAAACAAAAAGTTCAAGCCAATCCTAAAAAAACAGACAAAGATTGGTAATCAGCAGTCCATTTAACGCTGTATTAATTTGAAAATTTGAAAATGAAAAGGATCATAATTTTACTATTTTTAATCACAAACTCACTATGGGCACAAGTACAATTTGAAGCCAAAGTGAGTAAAAATTCTTTGGGAGTAAATGAACGACTTCGAATAGAGTTTACTATGAATGCGGATGGAGATAATTTTCAACCTCCTAATTTTGAGTCCTCTGGATTTAAAGTGGTTGGAGGGCCCAGCCAATCGGTGAGTCAATCCTGGATCAATGGTAGAAGTTCGTTTAATAAATCGTATATCTATATTTTATTGCCTACACAAAAGGGAGCGATGACCATTAAACAAGCCTCTATTGAGATTAACGGTCAGGTTTACAAAACGTCACCTCTAAAAATTAATGTGACTAATGCTGTAGAGGTTCCGAAAGACCCAAATAATATGCCCGCCATCAGTGCTGATGATAATTTATATCTAGTGGCAGACATTTCTAAGACAAATCCGTACCTCAATGAACCCATTACTGTAGTTTACAAACTCTACTTCAGTTATAACATTGGAATTACCAATTGGCGTGAATTGAACAAACCAAAATACAATGATTTTTGGAGTCAAAACATCGATATCAAACAACTTAAGGCAGAAGACGGCCTATTTAAAGGAGAGCGTTACCGTTATGTAGTTTTAAGAAAAACGGTATTGTATCCCACAAAATCAGGTAAATTGGAAATCGAGCCCCTATCTTTAGATATCGATTGTCAGGTGCCAACCAATAGAAGAAACTTTTGGGGGCAGGCTTTGATGACTGAGGACAGTAAAAGGGTGTCTGCAGGTAGTAAAGTGATTAACGTTAGAGCTTTGCCAGAAGCGGGCAAACCGGATAGTTTTAGCGGTGCGGTTGGTAAATTTGATTTTAAAGTACGTCCGTCAAAAACTACCTTGAAAAACGGAGAATCTTTAGATTTGGATGTCAGTGTAGCGGGAACTGGTAATTTAAAGTTATTTACACTACCTAAACCTGTCTTACCGTCTGCATTAGAAATGTATGATCCTGTGCATGATGAAAATGTATCGACACCCTTGACTGGAATGACGGGTAAAATTGCAGACAAATACACTATTATTCCGCAATACAAGGGCAATTACCAGATTAAACCTTTAGAATTTACCTATTTTGATTTAGGAACAGGCCGCTATAAAACCATTACTTCACAGCCTATAACCATTACAGTATTAGATGGGCCTGGAGCAGCCGTTACTGCCAATGCCAACCCAAATGATGTGGCAAAAACTAAAGTGGAGGTAGCCAAGACCTTTGCTTATAACAAACAAAAAACAAGTTTGCAACCCATTGCTAAGGATGATTTCTTAGGTTCTGGATTGTTTTATTCCTTACTGTTTTTGCCGTTTTTAGCCATCCCACTACTCGTGGTAGTTAAAAAGAAAAAAGAAGCCTTAGACAATGATGTGGTGGGTAACAAAATTAAAAAGTCAAATGCGTTGGCTAAAAAATACTTATCGGAGGCCAAGAAACAGTTGGGCAACAAAGAGCTATTTTACATTGCCTTAGAAAAAGCCATGCATAATTTCCTAAAAGCCAAACTGCATATTGAAACTTCGGAAATGAGTAAAGATAAAATACGTGAAATTTTACACAGTAAAAATGCCCAAAGTGAAACCGTAACTGCTTTTATACAATTGACGGAAAACTGTGAGCTAGCACGTTATGCCATGTCTTCAGAATCGGCTATTCAACAGGATTACGAGAAAGCTGTCGATATCATTTCTGAATTAGAAAAGCAAATTAAATAACCGGAATCATGAAAAAGATACTCCTTTTATTGCTATTCACTTCCCAAGTATTTTGGGCACAAAATGCCTTTGAACAAGGCAATCAATACTATCAAAAAGAAAATTACCAAGCGGCTATTTCCAGCTTTGAACGTATCATCAATACGGGAAAACAATCGGCCGAACTCTATTTTAACCTAGGGAATTGCTATTATAAATTGCATAAAGTAGCACCAGCAGTTTATAATTATGAAAAAGCATTGTTGTTGAATCCCAATGATAATGAAATCAAAACCAATTTAGACTTTGCCCGAAAAATGGCTATTGATGACATAAAAGTTATTCCGAAAGTAGGTTTCAACAAACTCGTAGCGGACTTTACTTCAGCCTATTATTACGACACTTGGGCATGGATTGCGGTTGCTTTTGCGGTTTTCTCTTTGCTCTTTTTTATGGGGTATTATTTTTCAGAAAAAACAATTGTAAAACGCGTATTCTTTTTGGGAATGTTTGTTTGGATCCTTGGTATTGGTGTAGCTACTGCCGCTGGATTTTATGAAAAAGGCCGAGACGAAAACGAAAGGCCTGCTATTGTTTTTGCTGATACTGCTGCCGTAAAAAGCGAACCCAAAGCCACTGCTGCTGATTCTTTTGTATTGCATGAGGGCTCCAAAGTCTTCATTTTAGAAAGTATTGCCAACTGGAAAAAGGTCGAACTAACAGATGAAACCACCGGTTGGATTGAAGAAAGTGCCATAAAAGAAATAAAGTAACTTTTAGTCGAAAACTGTTTTCGATATAGATTAGTTTTCAATGTCTATCTTTGCAGACTAATTTTGATTTTGAATTAAATGCTAATTCTGAAATCGCAATTCCTAAATACAAAATGTCTAGAGACGAACAATTAAAAAATCGCTGGGATAACGTCGTTACCATCCTATCCAATCAATTTTCAGAGGGCGATATGCTCGACTTAGACGCCATCATTTATCTTATTGGGGTACAAGAATTGGGTAAAGTGCACCAAACCTTCAAAAAAGACGAAAAACTGAACCTTATGCATATTGCCATCTGTCGATTACTCGAACCTTATGGTTATTATGAATTTGACTATGTAGATAAAGAGGGTTGGCCTCATTTTAAAGTCAAAGAGGAATTGCCTCCTTTGAAAGCAGGCGAGCAGTCGGTTTTGATGAAAGAAGCGATTGTGAATTACTTCTTAGAACGAGAAGTGATTGATTAATTAATTTGTAACGAGATAAATTAGCAGTGTAAAACAGCCTTTTTTATCAAACTAATCACTAGTTACTAATTACTAATTACTAAAAAACCTTAAATTTGCACCTTTACAAAATGACCGATGATAGACAAGATTAAAGAATATATTGCAGAAGCCAATGCGTTTCATACCGATAATAAAGATGCTTTAGAGCAATTTCGTATCAAGTATTTGGGCAGTAAAGGATTGCTGAAAGATTTGTTTGCTGAATTCAAAAACGTTCCTAATGAACAAAAGAAGGAATTTGGCCAAGTCATCAATACGTTGAAAACGACTTGTGAAGAAAAAGTAAAAACCATACAAGATGCTTTAGAAAGTAAAGTGGAAAGTATAGGGGTTTATGGTGATTTATCACGCCCATCTGAACCTATTACTATAGGTTCTCGTCATCCAATATCTTTGGTTAAAAACCAAATTATCGACATCTTTTCTACCATTGGGTTTAATGTATCTGAAGGTCCTGAAATTGAAGACGATTGGCACAATTTTACCGCTTTGAACTTGCCAGAATACCATCCGGCTCGTGATATGCAAGACACCTTTTTTATTCAAACTAATCCCGATGTTTTATTGCGTACCCATACTTCATCCGTTCAAGTACGTTATATGGAAAACAATAAACCCCCAATTCGAACTATTTCTCCTGGTAGAGTATTTCGCAATGAAGCCGTATCGTCTCGCTCCCATTGTATTTTCCACCAAGTAGAAGGTTTGTACATTGACAAAGAGGTATCCTTTGCTGACTTAAAGCAGACCCTTTTATATTTCACTAAAGAAATGTTTGGTAAATCTAAAATCCGTTTACGCCCAAGTTATTTCCCTTTCACTGAACCTAGTGCTGAAGTGGATATTTACTGGGGATTAAAAACAGAAACAGATTACCGAATTACAAAAGGAACCGGCTGGTTGGAAATCATGGGTTGTGGAATGGTAGATCCCAATGTTTTGAAAAACTGTGGTATCAATCCTGAAGAGTACAATGGTTTTGCTTTTGGTATGGGAATTGAGCGTATTGCTATGCTATTATACCAGATTGGTGACATCCGTATGTTCTATGAAAATGATGTTCGATTCTTGGAACAGTTCAAATCGAGTATTTAAAAAGAAAATAGATAATAGACGGATCGTTGAGAGATGCTATCTTTTGGTCTATTATCTTGTAGTCTATCATCTATTATCTCTGCCATGAAATCAGACATCAGCATACCGGAAGTAGAAAATGTTTTCCTTGCCGCCGTTCAAGAATGGAGCGATGATTTCATGGATAAAGTTTGGCACGTCTATCTAATAAACGATTCTGACTACGATTTAGACAGCGTAATGGTCGTTTCTAAAGCTTTTGGTACAATTGATGGGGAAATGAAAAAAACGGCGCTCCTGCGCCACGCATTTATGCAAGTGCCATCGGTTTCTGTAGCCAAAATAGAAATGATTGAAACTAATGTATTGCGACTCAATAATGAATTTATGGTTACGTATTTCATTGGAAGCACCTTATACGATAAAAAATTCATCTTTAAAGCACAATCTATAACGCCTGACTATGTGGAAGAAGTGCCAATATTATTTGTGGACGGAGTGATTGTGAGATAAATAAAAAACCAAGATAAAAGTAGTTAACCTTTGCCTTGGTTCTGAATAGCTTTATTCCTAAAACGCTTAATCTAGTTTTTCGGTCAGTTTTTTAAATACTTTCTTAGCCTCTTTACCTTCATATAAAATTTCATAAACCGCATCTATAATCGGAGTGTTCGCTTTATACTCTTGGTTCAATTTATAAGCACTTTTAACGGCATAATACCCTTCAGCCACCATACTCATCTCCATCATGGCCGACTTTACGGTATAGCCTTTTCCTATCATGTTACCAAACATTCTATTTCGAGAAAATACGGAATATCCTGTAACCAACAAATCGCCTAAATAAGCAGAATTGTTGATGTTGCGTTTCATTTTATGCACTTTACGAATGAATTTTTTCATCTCCCGTATCGCATTACTCATAATGACTGATTGAAAATTATCACCATAACCTAGTCCGTGAGCAATCCCCGCCGCAATAGCGTATATGTTCTTCAACATAGCCGCATATTCTGTACCGATGATGTCATCAGAAATCTTAGTTTTAATATAATTTCCAGCTAAAACTTTGGCCACTACTTTTGCCTTAGCCGAATCACCACAAGCAATAGTTAAATAGGAAAGTCGCTCCAGGGCAACTTCTTCTGCATGACATGGACCCGTAATAACACCAATATTGTTGTAAGGAATATCAAATTCTTTATGAAAATGTTCGCCAACAATTAAAAAAGTTTCTGGAACGATCCCTTTAATGGCAGAGAAAATCACTTTGTCTTTTAGGCTTACCTGTAACTTCTCCAATTCTGAACTTAAAAAGGCAGAGGGAATTGCAAAGATAATATAATCAGCATAGGCTACAGCCTCATTAATATCGCTGGTTAATATCAGTTTAGTAGTGTCAAACTCAACAGAACTCAGATAATTTGGGTTATGCTTATGTGCTCTTATGTGCTCAATAGCGGATTCATTTCGCATGTACCATGCAATTTCCGATAGATTAACACAAAGCATTTTTGCAATAGCCGTAGCCCAACTTCCGCCACCAATTACTGCAAATTTTGGAGATTCATTCATTTTAGTTCATTTGAAAAATCAAAAATACTCATTTTTGATGGTTTGCGGTTTATAGTATAAAAAAAAGCGTTTAAGGAAAAATCCTTGAACGCCTTACTATTGTTTTATATTCTATTTTCTTTGCTTAATAACTCATTTCAACAATTTCCCTAACTTTATCTGGGGTAATGTTTTGTTTTTCTCCTAAAGCGTTCCAACCGCGTTCCTCAAATCGGTTGACAATAAAATCTGCCGTGTTTTTATAATCGTTAGTGTTTTCCGAAAGCTTGGTTTTCATTCCCATGGTATGATAGAAAGCTACTGTTTCCGCAATGGCTTTTTCTGCTTTTTCTTCTACAGTAGTTCCGGTAATCCCCCAAACTCTTTCTCCGTATTGCGCCAATTTATCCTTTTTTGTATCAAAAAGAACTTTATATAAATTCGGACCTATAATAGCTAAGGTTCTAGCGTGATCAATTTCATACAAGGCTGTCAATTCGTGTCCAATCATGTGGGTCGCCCAATCACTTGGCACTCCTTTTTGAATCAAACCATTCAAGGCCATTGTTGCGCTCCAAACAAAGTTGGATGCTAGCTTATAATCACTCGGGGTTTCCACGACACTTGGCCCTACTTCAATTAAGGTTTTCAATATACTTTCAGCAAATCGATCTTGTAATAGCGCATCATGCTGATAGGTTAAATACTGTTCCATTACATGCGTAAAAGCATCCACTACACCGTTTTGCAACTGTCTTTTGGGCAACGAAGTAATTACCGTTGGGTCAACAATCGAGAATTTTGGAAACAAAGCGCTTCCACCCAAAACCAATTTTTCATGAGTCGCTTCGATAGTGACTACCGCGCCAGAGTTCATCTCTGAACCCGTAGCTGGTAAAGTTAAAACAGTACCAAAGGGAACTACTTTGGCCAAATCGGTAAACAATACCTTATTTTTCAATATCTCAATTGGATCCCCCTCATAGCGCACCGCTCCCGAAATAAATTTTACTCCATCAATCACACTACCTCCTCCAACAGCTAAAATGAAGGTAACATTTTGCGCTCGAATTAGCTCCACTGCCTTCATTAAAGTTTCAAAACGAGGATTAGGTTCTATTCCTCCAAACTCAACAATTTCAAATCCGGCCAGTGCCGATTTTACTTGGTCATAAACCCCGTTTTTAAAAATGCTTCCGCCACCATAAGCCAATAGAATTTTGGCCCCTTGGGGAACTAATGTCGGTAATTTAGCAATCTGTCCTTTACCAAAAACATAATTGGTAGGATTGTACAATTCGAAGTTTAACATGGTCCTTTGTTTTAGAAGTACAAAGGTACAAAAGGCTTCAACGAACAAGTCGTAAAAGAATGTTAAGTTTAGTGCTTATAAAAGTTATTATGATCTACATATTCCCAGACAAGATTTGGCAATAAGGGTCTGATGTTTTTCTTGGCTTTAATTTGCTCTCGAATAAAAGTTGACGAGATTTCTACTATGGGCGCCGCTACTTGGTGAATACGTGCGTGGCCTTTTAGACCTTCATTTTCGGCTTCTTCTGAGACTCTAGGATAAATGTAAATGTCGTGGTGCTCTAGTATATATTCGTAGTTTTTCCACTTGTGAAACGACTTCAAATTATCTTCTCCCATGATTAAAGAAAACTCATGTTGGGGGTATTTTTCCATCAAATGAGCCAACGTAGTAACGGTATAATTGGGTTGTGGTAATTTAAATTCTATGTCCGAAGGTTTAATTTTAGGGTAGTCTTCTGTTGCTAGGCGAACTAAATGCAAGCGATGATAGTCATCGAGTAAAGTGCTTTTTTGCTTTAAAGGATTGTGTGGGGTTACTACCATCCAAATTTGCTCCAAATCAGTATGTTCGGCCATATGATTAGCAATAATCATATGCCCCACATGGATAGGGTTAAACGTGCCAAAATACAATCCGATTTTCATTTTGAAGTACTAGCTATTAACAAAACTATTCACCAATTCAAAGGCCTCTTGCTTGGCAATATCTAAATCATAATTCTTAATGATGGTATCAAACTGCGGTGCTGTGGCCAATTCAACATGGGCTTTCGCAATACGCATGTTAATTTTATCATCAGTCTCTGTAGAACGCTCTTTTAATCGTCTTTTTAACTCATCTACACTAGGTGGTTTTACAAATACCGCTAAAGTCTCTTGCGGAAATTTATGCTTAATTCGCAATCCCCCGGCTACATCAATATCAAAAATTACGTTTTTACCTTTGGCCCAAATGCGCTCTACTTCGCTTTTTAAGGTGCCATAAAAATTATCACGGTACACTTCTTCCCACTCAATAAAATCTTCTGCTTTAATGTGTTTTTTAAACGCCTCTATGGAGATGAAATAATAATCTTTCCCATCAACTTCTTCTCCGCGTGGTTCACGGGTAGCTGCCGATATAGAAAACTCTAAATTTAATTCGGGTTGGGCTAATAAATGCCTGACTATAGTGGTTTTTCCAGATCCCGAGGGTGCTGAGAATACTAATAATTTTCCTTTATTCATTCTTTTTGTGATTGTGGATTGCAATTAGTAACGGATTAAAAGTCGATAGCTAATTACTAATTACATTATAAAACATTTAAAACCTGTTCCTTGATCTTCTCCAACTCATCTTTCATCATAACGACCAACTTCTGCATTTCTGAGTGATTCGACTTAGAACCCATTGTATTAATCTCTCTTCCCATTTCTTGCGTTATGAACCCTAATTTTCTTCCGTTAGCTTCGGTACCGGCAAGGGTTTCAATAAAATAGTTCAAGTGATTTTCCAATCGTACTTTCTCTTCTGTAATGTCGTACTTCTCTAAATAAAAGATCAATTCCTGCTCAAAACGATTCTCATCCACATTTTCTTTTAACTCATCCAACGCATTACGCAAACGCGTTTTTACCGTTTCAACACGCTCAGTATCATACGCTACTGCATTATTCATCAAGGTCATGATATTGGCAATACGGTGCAAAAATTCTTTTTCCAAGGATACCCCTTCATCTTTACGAAACTGAACCATATTCTCCAAAGCTTCATCGATTACCGTTTGAATCTTCTTCCATTCATGTTCATCGATCTCATCACGCTCTGTCTTTAAAGCATCGGGCATGCGAACGGCCATTTTTAATAATTCGGTTTCATCTGCTTGGGGTAGGACCGCTTTCATCTGATTAATGTAGCCCTTTACAATGGGAACATTGATTTTAGAAGTGGTTTCTTCTCCAGTTACCTCAACATATAGTGAAAAATCGATTTTTCCGCGCTCTAGACGCAACGAAAGTTGGTTTCGAAGCCCTAGTTCCATTTCTCTAAAAACAGAAGGCATACGCGTGTTTAAATCCAATCCTTTGCTGTTTAGCGATTTGATTTCTACTGTAACTTTTTTGGTGGGTAATTGTAAGGTGGCTTTCCCAAAACCAGTCATCGATTGTATCATGCTAGTATTTTCTAATAGCTACAAATATATTCAAAATTGAGGATTTAGGATTTAGGATTCAGGATTTCTTCTTGGTAACGAGAAAAACCCCAACAAAGATTAAAACAGCCGCTGCTACTTTTACCCAAGTCAACTGGTCTTTGCCCAAAGCCATGGCAAATACCGTAGCAAATAGGGGCTGCAAATATATAAACACAGCTACTGTGGTAGGCTTCAATTCACGCATAGAAACTAAATTAAACAGATAAGTGAAAAACGTAGTAAAGACTACCACAAATCCAATTTCCCAAAGGATGGTTAATGGCAATTGCTGCCATTGTATTTGTTGGTATTCATTCCAACCGAAGGGAATAACCATCAAAAAACCAAAGGTATATATCCACTTCACAAAAGTGAAGGCATTGTACTTGTCCATTAATTTTTTGACAAGGATTAAATAAAATCCATAGGAGACCGCATTGATAAAAACCAGTAAGTTACCCAACATTGCATTTGAAGCATTCCCTACTGATTTTCCATATAAAATCAAAAAACCTGTGCCCAATAATCCCAAAAGTATCCCTATAATTTTGCGCATTTTAATACGCTCTTTCATGATGATAGCCGATAAAGTCAAAACGATGATAGGGGTAGTAACCATAATCACTGCGGCCGAAATAGGAGAAGTAAAACTCAATCCCTTGAAAAAAGTCAACATGTTTAAGGCTACCCCAAAGAACGCAGCGGCTACTATTCGTGGAAAATCCTTAGGTTGAATTTTTTCTTTGGGTCCAAAAAAAGAAAGTAACCAAAATAAAAGGGCAGCGCCAGTAACTCTGAGCAAGATAAAACCAAAAGGCTTAACGTATGCCGGCATCACATCTTTGGCAATTGTAAAGGAAAGTCCGTAGATCAAAGACACCATTGTGGCTGCCATTAATGCCCAAGTTCTTTTAGTCATTAGCTCAACACTTTTATTACTTCAAGAATGTTTTTCTGATTGTTGCCAATGTATATCTTATCATTGATGATGAATACCGGCCGACTCAAAAAAGTATAATGCTCTAAAAGGTATCTTTTATAATCCGCTTCTGTTAGGGATTTGTTTTTTAAGTCTTTCTCTTTATACAACTGGGCTTTTTTGCTAAACAAAGCTTCATAACTCCCCGATAGCTGATGCAGAACATCTAATTCTTGTTCGGTAATCGGATTTTGACGGATGTCATGAAACTTTAAACGGTCGGTATTGGGAAGTGATTTTATAATTTTACGACAGGTATCGCAGGAAGCCAAATAGTAAATCGTGTCATTCATAGCATTTCTTTTTGCAAAGGAAATTCATTTCCACATATAATCTGTAATTTTAAAGCAAAATTCAAACTTATGGACACCACTTTTAACATCAATCAATCCAGCAGAAATACAATCACATCTATACTTAACAACCATACTTTAGACCAACTCAATACCATCCCTGAAGGCTTTAGCAACAACCTCATATGGAATATAGGTCACATCATTGTAGTGCAACAAATGCTAGTCTACAAACTTTCGGGCCTACCTATGATGGTCTCTGAGGATATGATAGACCAATACAAACGAGGTACCAAACCCGAGCACAGCGTGACGCAAGAAGAAGTGGACGAATTAAAAAAACTGCTTTGGTCTACTGTAGAACAAACCAAAAAAGATTTTGCCAACGGTATTTTTAAAAACTTTACAGAGTTTACTTCTCTAACCGGCTATACCATGACATCGGCCAAAGACGCTATGGAATTCAACAATTACCATGAAGCTATTCACACCGGTATCATGATGCAAATTCGAAAATTCATATAACGTTAAAGGCTGTTTATCATCCAAAAAATTAAAATATATTTGCCAAAATTTACAAACCAATGAAATTCAATACTAAAGTCATACATGGGAACCAACACCATGAAGAAATTACCGGAGCTGTTATGCCTCCTGTATTTCAAACCTCAACTTATGCACAAGTTTCTCCCGGAAAACCCGTAGGGGATTATGAATATTCTCGTGCAGCAAATCCAACCCGTCAAGCCCTAGAAGATGCTTTAGCATCCATAGAAAATGGCGCACGTGGATTGGCTTTTTCTTCTGGTTTAGCCGCAACCGATTGTTTGCTTAGAATGTTTAAAGCAGGTGACGAAATCATTGCAATGGACGATTTATACGGCGGTACCTACCGTTTGTTTACGCGCCTTTACAAAGACAGCGGTATCATCTTCCATTTTGTTGACATGAATGATTTTGATAAATTCCAATCACTCATCAACGAAAACACCAAATTGGTTTGGGTAGAAACTCCTACCAACCCCTTAATGAAATTGGCTGATATTGCTGAAATTGCGAAAATCACTAAAAAACACAACATCCTTTTTGCTGTTGACAATACTTTTGCTACTCCTTATCTTCAAAAACCTTTGGAGCTAGGGGCTGACATCGTAATGCACTCGGCCACTAAATACCTTGGCGGACATTCTGATGTAATTGCAGGTGCCTTGATTATAAAAGATAAAGCGTTGGGTGATGAATTACACTTCAAACAATTTGCTACAGGAGGAACACTAGGTCCCATGGACAGTTACTTGGTTTTAAGAGGAATCAAAACCTTACACTTACGAGTACAACGCCATTGTGAAAATGGAGAAAAAGTAGCCGCCTATTTAAACAACCATCCAAAAGTAGAACGCGTATACTATCCAGGTTTACCTAGCCATCCTTACCACGACATAGCCAAAAAACAAATGAGTGGCTTTGGAGGTATGGTAACCTTCACTTTTAAATCTGGGAAGAAAGAAGAAGCCATCAGCTTCCTTGAAAAAGTAAAAGTATTCACCTTAGCCGAATCGCTGGGAGGAGTAGAATCTCTAGCCAATCATCCAGCGCTAATGACGCATGCTTCTATACCCGAAGAGAAAAGAAAAGAAATCGGAATTACCGATGACTTAGTTCGATTAAGTGTTGGGGTAGAAGATATCGATGATTTGATAGCCGATATTGAACAGGCCTTACAATAATAAAAAAAGCTCCGCATTCGGAGCTTTTTTTATGAAGTCTATCGTATTAGAAACCGTAGTTAACTCCTATACCAATAACCTGACGGGTCTGAAATCCAGGAAAAGCATTATCGTCATAAATGGTTTGGAACGCAAAGTTGGTCGTCAAATACTTGTTCACTTTCATCACTATGTTCAACGTATAATCTAAATCCACATTTTGTGCATCTTCCAAATAATTGGTGTATAAGTTCAAAATATGTTCCGCCGTTACGTTTTCCATTAATTTAAACTTGTAATACCCGTTTATGGCCGCTCCAAACTCATAGCGAGACGATTGCCCTTGTAATACTCCAAAAGAGGGTCCTGCATCCGTAAAATGCTTGTGAACGATGATTACTTTTGATGTTGCCGGTGCAATATTGATTTTCAAATTGTCATCACGCTTCCACAACATACCGGGACCAAACTGTATATAGGCTGGTGAAAAGAAATGCGATATCCTAACGGAAGAATTGGCTTGATCAAAACCCGAATCAAACTGCGTTTTAAAATTAAAGAAGCCCGAATAATACCATTCTCCTGAGGCCTTTTTTCCTAATAACGAGTTAAATTCAAAGCGGTCGTCTGTTTTTTGAAGTACTTGTTTGTTAATTTTGGTCAAACCATAGTTGGCCGAAAGTTTGTTGTCCCAAGTCCATGTATCACTTTTGTAATTGAAGTCGTATTTGAATCCGGCATTACCCGATATACTGCTTTGACCACCGGCCAACCAATTGTTAAAACTGGCCTGATTCAATAAAACAGTAGCGATTCCTTTTTTGTTCCAACCGTTAGGTTTTTCTTCCATTATTTTGGCAACGGTCTCCTCGGTTTTCTTTAATAATTCTTTTTCACTTACCTGTGAAAACATCGTGTTTGCTGTGAAAAGGAACAGCAGAACTGGGATTATTCTTTTCATTTTTAAGGGGGTTTTATTTTTTTCGAGTGCAAAGGTAAGAATACATTCGATTTAAACAAATCCCACTAAAAAGGCAATCAATTGATTTTAAGATAATAAGCTATTTTGCTTTTTTGAATAAGGGAACGGCCGAACAAGCTTCTCCATACATGATGCTTTTGGCATAGGGCTGAAGTTGTTGTATTGCCATGATATAAGCACTTTCAGGCACTGGCTTTTTAGAACAACCTTTGAGTATAACGGGTTTGTCTAAATAAATAGTATAATCTAGGGTAGGCAAAATAGCCGCGTATAAAGCCACTTCCAAATCTTCTAAATTGCCTAAAACAACTTGCTTGGCATAAGGAACCAAATAAGTCGTAACCAAAATACTGGCCCAAGCAGGCACTATAGCATCGGTAGCACAATGAAGGGCAACCCATTGGTTTTGATATTGTGTCCAATCGTGATTTTTCAATGCCTCTCTGAAGGTTGCCTCTTTTAACAAAACCCCTTCAATAAGCCATTGCGAAAGATCCAGCTGCGTTCTTATCCCTGAAGGATAATAATCCTCCAAGTCAAATACCTCTAAGGCCGAACTAGCAACCCTGTTAATAATTTCGTCCATACTTCTGAAATCAAAAATCCTTGTTCTTCAATCTAAAATCTAAAGCATGCCCAACTCTAACTTGGCTTCTTCACTCATCAAATCTTTGCTCCAAGGGGGGTCAAAAGTGATTTCAACTTCGCAGGATTTAACGGTGTCTATTTTTTTGATTTTTTCTTCCACTTCTCTTGGTAATGTCTCGGCTACGGGACAATTGGGCGAGGTCAAAGTCATTAATACTTTTACTTCATTGTCTTCGTTGATCATCACATCATAGATCAACCCCAATTCATAAATATCAACTGGAATCTCAGGGTCATAAATACCTTTTAATACCTTTACTACGTTCTCACCTAAATTGATATCGTCTTTAAATTCTTCCATTGTTTTTATTTTTTTGCTTCAAATGCCAAGGCATACATTTTTATTTTTTTTATCATTGAAACCAACCCATTAGCTCGAGTGGGCGATAAATGTTCTTTTAGCCCTATTTCATCAATGAAATCCGTGTTAGCTTCCAAAATAGTTGAGGGCTTTTGATTTGAAAAGGCTCTTATCAATATCGCTATAATACCTTTGGTTAATATCGCATCACTGTCTGCCGTAAAAACGATATGCTCCCCTTGCTGCTCGGCATGAACCCATACCTTGGATTGACAACCCGTAATAATATTCTCTTCGGTTTTGTATCGTTCCTCAATTAACGGCAATGCTTTGCCTAAATCTATGATGTATTCATACCGCTGCATCCAATCATCAAACATCGAAAACTCGTCTACGATGTCGTTTTGTATCTCTTGTATCGTCATTATATGCTCAACTTGTTTCAGTATCTAGTATTCTATTCTTCTATTTTGGCTAATGCAACTATTTTGTTAACCAGCATTTCAATAGCGGCCGGAGGATTTCCATGGTCAAAATCTACGGTATCATAATCGGTATCCTGGTACCGTATCTTCAAATGGGCAATCGCCGCACCATCATAAAATCGCTTCTGTGTTGGGTCTTTCAAATTCGGAAGTTCTTTCAAATTCACATTTTGGAAATAACCCACCAACTCGTTCCAATCGGCCTCTGAAATAACCACTTCAGTAGTAGGGTTTTCAGTTCCTCTACCTTGTGATATAGAAGCTTTCTTATTAGCCACATTAATATTCAAATGGTACCCTCTTGAGTTAGCGGTATACTGGATCACCGCAGCAGCAATGTCTTTTTGCACTGTAGGGTTACAACTTTTACCCAAAAACAAAGTGAGGAGTAGCAAACTAATAGCTTTCATAATCTATATTTTTTAAGACAACATCATTTGGGCACGTTTTACCGCCTCCACCATGACGTCAATTTCTTCTTTTGTATTGTAAAACGCAAAACTGGCTCTTATCGTGCCCGGAATTTTATAAAAATCCATAATAGGCTGCGCACAATGATGCCCTGTTCGCACTGCTATTCCCAATTTATCGATAATCGTGCCAATGTCATAAGGATGAATTCCATCAAGGTTAAAGGATACCACCGACGCTTTCTCTGCTGCCGTTCCGTATATAGTCAATCCTTCAATGGTTACTAGTTGCTCTGTAGCATAAGCTAATAATTCTTGTTCATAGGCTGCTATGGCATCAAATCCAATCGTATTCAAATAATCTATCGCCGTTCCTAACACAATACCTCCCGCTATATTAGGCGTTCCTGCTTCAAATTTATGAGGCAAATCGGCATAAGTCGTCTTCTCAAAGGTCACTGTGGCGATCATCTCTCCACCCCCTTGATAAGGAGGTAATTTGCGCAACCAGGCTTCTTTTCCATATAAAATACCAACACCTGTTGGCCCACATATCTTATGCCCTGAAAACACATAAAAATCACAATCCAAAGCTTGTACATCGGGCTTTAAATGTGGCGTTGCCTGGGCCCCATCAATCAATATAGCCGCACCTACCGCATGGGCTTGTGTAATCATATACTGAATAGGATTGATTGTTCCCAACGCATTGGAAATGTGATTTACCGCCACAATTTTTGTTTTAGTAGAAAGCAATTGGTCGTAAGCCGCCATGATCAATTCTCCTTGCTCATTCATCGGAATGACTTTCAATACCGCACCCGTTCGTTCACATAACATCTGCCAAGGCACAATATTGCTGTGGTGCTCCATAGCAGAAACCAACACTTCGTCGCCCTCTTGTAAAAAAGAGGCAAAACCATTCGCCACGGTGTTAATAGCCTGCGTGGTACCCGAAGTAAAAATAACCTCATAAGCATGCGCAGCATTAATATGCCGCTGTACTGTCTGTCGGGATAACTCATAGGCATCAGTGGCCAGCTGACTTAATGTATGGACTCCTCGGTGGATATTTGCATTGATTTCTGAATAATACCTTGATAACGCATCAATCACTACCTGAGGTTTTTGTGATGTGGCGCCGTTATCAAAATAGACGAGCGGTTTGCCATTTACTTTTTGAGTAAGTATAGGGAAATCAGCTCTGATTTTTTGGATGTCTAACATTTTGCTATTTAGAAAAATTCTAAATACAAAAGTAATAAAATTGAAGTTGTTAATTAATCAAACAGCTGTTAATAATTACTTTATTTTTTTACATTTACTCAATTACTTTTTCCTCTTTTAAACTATGAAAAAACGCAACATAATTCTCGGCCTGTTACTGCTCCTTTTGATCGCTTACTTGCGATTAGCGATTTACCCCCAACTCGATTTAATTTCGGGATTTAATGCCAAAAGTGTGGCTTCCGGTCATTTTATAGACCACCGAAGTTTAGAAGTAATCCAACAAGGTGATAATGATCTTGAAAAGATTAACTGGGCGACCAATACTATCGATGAAACCTCTAAATTCGTGACGTCAAACATCCACGGTCTTAAAGAACGAAAAGCAATATACCGAGAAGGTTTAGGAGCTACGTTGATTAATGAAGATTTTGACCTCGACAAACCCTACGAAGTTCCGCGAAGAAGTTATCTAAAAAACAACTTGCCTTACCCTTACGGGGATAACGAACCCACAGACACTGTGTTTGCGTCCATAGATTATGCCCAACTAAACAAAGCGATAGCGGCTGCTTTTGACCCTAAAGGCAAAAAGAAGCAACGCACTCGTGCTGTTGTAGTGCTTTACAAAGGAAAATTAATTGCTGAAAAATATACCGATGGCTTTGATAAAAATTCAAAGATTTTGGGTTGGTCCATGACCAAAAGTCTGACCGCGACCTACTTCGGCATCCTTCAAAAGCAAGGGAAACTCAACATCATGAGTCCGGCTCCTGTAGTAGAATGGCAAAAAGATGAGCGTGCCAAAATCACCCTAAACGATTTGCTCCACATGAACTCGGGGCTGGAATGGGAAGAAAAATATACCAAAATATGCGATGCTACGACCATGTTGTTTCAAGCCGAAGACATGTCCAAATGCCAGGCCGAAAAACCAGCTGCTTTCAAACCGAATACCCATTGGTATTACTCGTCTGGCACAACCAACTTATTGAGTGGCATCCTAAGAAAACAATTCAAATCCCACCAAGAGTACTTAAACTTTTGGTATAGCAGCTTGCTAGATAAAATAGGGATGCATACGGCCTTGGTAGAAACGGATATGGCAGGTAATTTTGTAGGCTCATCCTATGGTTGGGCGACACCAAGAGATTGGGCTAAATTTGGACAACTATACCTCAACAAAGGCCGTTGGAACGGAGAACAACTCTTTGACCCTAGTTGGGCAACTTATGTATCCACGCCAACCAATACTTCTAACGGAAGATATGGAGCGCAATTCTGGCTCAATGCCGGAGGCTATTTTCCCGATGTACCCAAAGATATGTATTACTGCAGTGGTTTTCAAGGGCAAATGGTGGCCATCATTCCAAGCCGCGACCTAGTAATCGTGCGTATGGGATTGACCGAAGAACCAAAGTTTGATTTTAATGGGTTTTTGAAAGGAGTAATTGGGAGTTTTGGGAAGTAAAAAAGTAAATTCTATTAAAGCATATTGATTGTGTAAACGGCAACCCTAGGGTTGCCGTTTTTTATTTGCCTTTATTTGCCACAGGGAGGGAGTCTTTTTTTGGGATATTTTTAGGGAGAATTCTAAACAACTGACTTCATGAAAAAACTTTTACTCTTATTTGCACTTACAGCAATGCAGTTTTCAAATGCACAAGCCCCAACAGCGATTTGGCAAAAATGTTATGGTGGGTCTAATGACGATTATATTTTTACAGCTTCAATTGAGAATCCAGATGGTAGTTTTGTTATAGGACTTCAGACAAGTTCAAACGATGGCGACATTACAGGATATCATGGAAATTTGGATATATCATTAATTAAAATAAATGCTGCAGGCATAGTACAGTGGCAAAAATGTTATGGTGGTACGGAACATGAAAGTATTACTAAACTAGTCAAAACTACTGATGGGGGCTATCTAATCTTTGGTACTACAGATTCAATTGATGATGATGTTTCAGGAAATCATGGGTCAAATGATTTTTGGATGGTTAAAACCAATGCGATCGGTACTATTCAATGGCAAAAATGTCTTGGAGGTATAGGTGATGATGAAATACAGGATGTTATTCCAACTTCAGATGGTGGGTACATTGCTTGTGGCGAAACGTATTCAATTAATAATGGCGATGTGTTAGGGAACACAACTTATGGAGGTTGGGTTATTAAATTAAATGATTTAGGAGTAGTTCAATGGCAAAAGGTTTATGATACTGAAAGTGCCACTAGTGATTTTTCTAGAATTTTGCAAACCTCAGATGGAGGCTATGCCCTAGCTGGATTTACACAATTGGCTAGTTTTCCTGGATTTCATGGTGTAGCTGATATTTTAGTAGCTAAAATAAATCAAGTAGGCACTATTCAATGGCAAAAATGTTATGGAGGTTCAGGAGGTGAAGATGGTCTACATGCTTTTATAACAACAAATGATGGGGGCTATATTTTTTCAAGTCAAACAGAGTCCAATGATGGCGATGTATCTGGTCTACTTGGTACTTCTGACTGCTGGCTTGTAAAATTAGATGCTTCAGGCACAATTTTAGAACAAAATTGTTACGGAGGCTCGGGTGGTGAAGGAGGAGGGTATATTCAGAAAACCCTAGATGGTGGTATGGTAATGTCTGTAGGAACCAATTCAAATGATGGTGATGTATCAGGTAACCATGGGGGTTCTGACGCTTGGACAATTAAATTTAGTTCAACGGGGATTATTCAATGGCAAAAATGTTTTGGTGGCACTGCTGATGATGGTGGTGGTATTTTTCAATTGGCTGACGGAACTTATATGGTAGGTGGCGCAACCTACTCTAATAATGGAGACATTTCTGGAAATCATGGAGCAACTACATCCGATGGGTTTCTCATTAAACTAACCGCAGATAATCTTGCTTCAGAAAATTTCGCTGATAGGACCATTGCAACCTATCCTAACCCAACAAAAGACTTTCTACACATTGATTTAGAAAACGAACTATCAGGCAAAATAACCGATCTAACAGGCAAAACCTTAATGAATATTAATTCTAAAGACATTGATGTGTCTTCTCTTTCAGCAGGCATTTACATTTTAGATATCCTTTCTGAAGGCAAACGATACACCAAGAAAATTATAAAAGAATAATGCATTTGTGTTAACTTCCTTTGTAAACGGCAACCTTAGGGTTGCCGTTTTTTATTTGCCTTTATTTGCCACAGGGAGGGAATTTGTTTTTGGGATATTTTTGTTCATATTTAACTATTCAACTATGAAAACAAAACTATTCTTTACACTATTTCTTTGCATTATTGCTCTTAAAGCAGTTGCTCAACCAGGAACCATAGACACTACTTTTAATTCAACCGACATAGGTTTTGGTGCTGGAGATGGAACCAATGGTGGTATTTCTGCTACTGCCATTACAAGCAATGGAAAAATAATAATTGGAGGTAGTTTTACTACTTATAATGGAAATGCAGCTAAAGGAATTGTACAGCTTAATGCTGATGGATTAATTGATAACACTTTTAATTCTGGGTCTGGGGTAAATGTAAATGGTACTATTAATTCTATTAGTATTCAAACAGATGGTAAAATTATTATTTCAGGTGATTTCACAACTTACAATGGAGTTCCTGTCAATAGAATAGCAAGACTGAATAGTAATGGGAGTTTAGACTCTTTTTTTAATTGTTCAGCCAATGGAACTGTCCTTGTAACAAATGTTCAAGGCGATGGTAAAATTATTGTAGGTGGACTTTTTACTACTATTAATGGAATTTCTGAAAATTATTTAGTAAGGCTAAATAGTGATGGAAGTATTGATAATACATTTGTTCTTGAAGGTACAGGTATTAACGGTTTTATAAAAACTGTTTCCATTCAAAGCGATGGTAAAATTATTGCAGGGGGCAATTTCACACTTTATGATATAATTTCTAAAAATCGTTTAGTTAGACTAAATAGCGATGGAAGTATTGATAATACATTTAACATAGGCACAGGCTTTAACGTTGCTATTTATACTACATCAATTCAAAGCGATGGTAAAATTATTGTGGGTGGACTTTTTACATCCTATAATTCAATTACTAAAAGGCGTATTGTAAGACTAAATAGCGATGGGAGTATTGATAATACATTTAATATTGGTACTGGATTTGGCAATAATATTTATACTACTCACATTCAAAGTAATGGTAAAATTATTGTAGGGGGATATTTCGGCACCTATAATTCAATTTTAAAAAACCATATAGTTAGATTAAATAGTGATGGAAGTATTGATAATACATTTATTGGTTTAGGATTTAATAATGGCGGTAGTGTTAATTGTACCGCCATTCAAAGTGATGGTAAAATTATTGTAGGAGGAGGCTTTAATAGTTATAACGGAACGCCTATAAATAATATAATCCGTTTAAATACTGATGGAACTAATGACAATATATTTAATTTCCAATATGGAAGTAATGCTAGTGTATCGACCACTTGCATTCAAAGTGATGGAAAAATATTAATCGCTGGTAGTTTTTCTTCATTTAATGGTACAATACAAAGTAGTGTTGATCGCCTGAATACAGATGGTACAATAGATAGCAGTTTTAATACATCTGGTTTAATTGGAGGTACAGTTAATAGTTTTTCACTTCAAAATGATAGTAAAATTATTATCGGAGGTAATTTTACAATAAATAATGGAAATGCTACAATAAACATTGGTCGTCTAAACAACGACGGTACTTTAGACAGTGCATTTAATGTAGGTGTTGGAACAAATAGTTCAGTTTTAACAACAGCTATTCAAGCTGATGGCAAAATAATTATTGGTGGAACTTTTAGTTCTTATAATGGATATGCCCGAAATTATTTAGTTAGAGTTAATCCTGACGGAAGTTTTGATAGCAGTTTTAATTTAGGAGGTGCTGGTGCTTCTGGTATAGTCAGAGATTGTAAAATTCAAAATGATGGTAAAATAATTATTGTAGGTTCTTTTGATACTTATAATGGTATTTTAGTAGGCGGTATGGTTCGTCTTAACAATGATGGGAGCATTAATACTGTTAGACCTATTGCACAAAGTAATACTACTTTTAACAATATCTCGATACAAAATGACGGCAAAATTCTTTCAGAATTAAATAGATTTAATAGTGATTTAACTGATGATAATACTTTTGATCAAAATATCTTTAATAATCTAATTTATAATGGTTTTTCTGTGATTTTTAATAGGACAAGCAATATTATTCTTCAAAGTGATGGTAAAATCATTGTTGCCGGTAAACAATCTCCCGCACCTGGTATTACCTATCCTGGTAAGATTGTTCGTCTTAATAGCAACGGTACGATAGATTCAACCTTCAACCAAGGATTAACAAATCCAAACAATATCTACTCATTATCAATTCAAAATGATGGTAAAATTATTATTGGAGGAGATTTTACATCATATAATGGTACCGGAAGAAATAGAATAGCTCGAATTAATGGTGGAACGTCACTAGCTACTCCTGCTTTTGAAAAAGAAAATATTGTAATTTATCCTAACCCAATACAAGATATATTACACGTTGACATTGACAAAGAATTCTCAGGAACGCTATATGATATTACAGGCAAAACCTTAATGAATATTAATTCTAAAGACATTGATTTGTCTTCCCTTTCGGCAGGTATTTACATTTTAGATATCCTTTCTGAAGGCAAACGATACACCAAGAAAATTATAAAAGAATAATTCTTTGGAGTATACTTACTTCTTGGGAAAAACACATTTTGATTAGGGAGTTTTGAGAAGTAAATATGGCTGCCAGATGACAGCCATATTTATTACAAATCAAACCCCAAATTCACACCTAGCTTGCTCGCAATAATCTTGGTAATGCGCTGCTTTAATTCAGGAATTTTTATGCTTTCGATGACTTCATTTGAAAAGGCATACATCAACAAAGCTTTAGCTTCTTTTTTAGGAATACCGCGTTGCTGCATATAGAACAAGGCACTTTCGTCTAATTGCCCTATGGTACAACCGTGCGAACATTTCACATCATCGGCAAAGATTTCCAGCTGGGGCTTAGCATTAATGGTTGCTTTATCGCCTAGTAGGATGTTGTTGTTTTGTTGGAAGGCATCTGTTTTTTGAGCTTCGCGCTCTACGTATATTTTTCCATTAAAAACACCAGTTGAATTGTCGGCCAAGATGGTTTTATAATTCTGATGACTCTCGCAATTCGGTGTCGCATGGTTTACCAGTGTATAGTGATCCACGTGCTGCTTTTCCCCAATAATCGTAATGCCTTTCAAAGTCGAATCGATACGTTCGCCAAAATGATAAAAATTCAAATTGTTTCGGGTAATGTTTCCTCCAAAAGAAAAAGTATGTACTGAAACCCTGCTCTCTTGTTTCTGCGAAATATAGGTGTTGTCAATCAAATTGGCCGACAACAAATCGTTCTGTATTTTATAATAATCTACAATCGCACGCTTTTGAGCAAAGATCTCTGTAACCGCATTAGTCAATACCGGGTTTTCATTCAAACTTTGATGACGCTCTATAATTTGCACATGGGCATTTTCCCCCACTATGACTAAGTTTCTGGGCTGTACCATCAAAGCCACTTCTTTTCCTGTAGAAAAATAAATCACTTCTATAGGCTTTTCTACCACCTTGCTTTTCGGAATATTAATATAAGCTCCCTCACTAGCAAAAGCCGTATTCAAGCTGGTCAAACTCTCGTCCTTACTGGCAATTTTATTGAAGTACTCGTCAATAATCATTTTATATTTAGGTTTGGTCAATGCCGATGACATCAAACAAACATCTATACCATCATGCGTAGTAGCCGATAAAAACGAGGAGAACTTACCATCCACAAAAATGACTTTGTGCGTATCTATTTCATGCAAAAAGTATTTTTTTACCTCGGCAAACTCTATATCATTTTCATGTTTAGGGAATACCGAATAGTCATTTTTCAATAGCGCATTCAGCGAAGTATATTTCCAAGCTTCCTCTTTTTTAGTGGGAAACCCTTTCGTTTCAAAATTCTTAATGGCCGAAGTACGCACTTCATGCAAACTTGCGTTTACATCAATTTGCTCTTCAAAAGCCATGAAAGAGGAGATTAGTTTTTCTTTTAATTCCATTTTATCTTTTGTTTCAAGTTTCAAGTTTCAGGTTATTGGAACTTGCTCCCTTTAAAATCTTTTTTATTTAAATAAGTGATGAAGTTTTTAATCTTTCCACTTAAACTTTCGTATTTGTTTTTTAAATCGACAAACTGTTCTTCAGAAATATACTCGTAATCATATAGTCGATAAATTTGGGATCGAGACTCTCCTGCTGAACCTTTTGCAATAGACAAAAATTGCCTAAATTCAATGTTCCCATCTCTTTCAAATCCTTCTGCAATATTATCCATTACAGAACCAGAAGAAGCTTTAATCTGTTCTTTAAACTTATAATCGGATTGTAAACCAGTTTCTTTAGAAATTATATAAATTTCTTTTGCTAGCTTTCTAGCTTCCTGCCATATTTCTAAATCTTCGAATTTTGATATTGTTGCCATAATAACTTAATCCTTTACTATAACTTTAACAATTGAATCCTAAGGTGAGGTATAACAGAATAAACCTGAAACCTGAAACCTGAAACTTGAAACAAACTTTTAATTAATTTCAGCCTTAATCCAATCATACCCTTTTTCTTCCAGCTCGTAGGCCAATTCTTTTCCGCCCGATTTTACTATTTTTCCATCCATCAATACATGAACAAAATCAGGGATTATATAATCTAACAACCTTTGGTAGTGCGTAATCACCAACACCGCGTTATTTTCGTTTTTAAGCTTATTTACGCCATTAGCAACGATTCTTAGAGCATCTATATCCAAACCCGAATCTGTTTCGTCCAGAATGGCTATTTTAGGCTCCAACATTGCCATTTGAAATATCTCGTTGCGTTTCTTTTCCCCACCCGAAAAACCTTCGTTTAACGAACGTGATAAGAACTTACGGTCCATTTCCAACAACTCCGATTTCTCACGAATTTGTTTCAACATTTCATTAGCTGGCATTTCTTCCTGTTTATTGGCTTTACGCTTTTCATTGATGGCCGTTTTAATAAAATTCGTTACCGATACTCCCGGAATTTCAACCGGATATTGGAACGATAAAAACACCCCTTTATGCGCTCTCTCCTCAGGAGCTAACTCTGCAATATCCTCTCCTTCCAAAAGAATTTCTCCTTCGGTAACCGTGTAATTTTCATTTCCGGCAATGATAGACGAAAGTGTGCTTTTCCCGGCTCCGTTAGGTCCCATTATAGCATGCACTTCTCCGGCATTGATTTCAAGGTTGATGCCTTTTAAAATCTCTTTATCTTCAACACTTGCGTGTAAATTTTTTATACTTAACATTTTTTGAATGTATTTTTCTGATTTATGATTATCCTACGGAACCTTCTAATGAAATCTCTAATAATTTCTGAGCCTCTAC
>CANFZC010000010.1 GCA_947451475.1 Flavobacteriaceae bacterium
GGTACGGATCAGGAACTCTTTTCTTTGGAAGAATTGGTTTCTAAGTTTGATTTGAATCGCGTTCATAAGTCGGGTGCCAAATTTGATCCAGAGAAGAACAAATGGTTTAACCATCACTATTTACAGAAACAAAGTGATTCCTTATTGGCAGCATCCTTTGCTACTATAGTAGCAGAAAAAGGAGTTTCTACTGCGCTAGATTTGACTAGAATTGTGTCCTTGATTAAGGAGCGTGCCCACTTTGTTGCTGAGTTTTGGGATTTGGCTGATTATTTCTTTGTTGCGCCATCTGCTTATGATGAAAAAGCAGCTAAGAATTGGAAGGAAGAGACTCCGGGATTGATGCACCAATTAATTGCTGTTTTAAGTCCCATAGAAGATTTTACTTCTGTCACTATTGAAACTATAGTAAAAGAGTGGTTGACCCAAAATGAGATTGGGATGGGCAAAGTGATGCAACCTTTTCGATTGAGTTTGGTTGGTGCTTTAAAGGGGCCACACCTATTTGACATCGTAGAATTGATCGGTAAAGAAGAAACTATTAAACGATTGGAGCAAGCGATTGCCACTTTATAATAATAAAAAAGCCCTGATAATTCAGGGCTTTTTTATTAGAAGTAAAAAATTACGTTACCACAGAGGATGGAGGCGTTTCCTTTAAAATTCCCCTCTACTTTGCCTAGCATATTCATTAGTCCGTATTGATAGGTAAGATTTAAACGAGCGTTTCGGACTCCGGCGGTAAGCCCTACTACAGGATACACGCCTACATTATTCATTTTGGTAAAATCTTTAGCGGTTAGCGCCGTTCCCTTTACCATATTAGCTTCCTCATTCTTGTCGATTTGAGCGTTACCATTTATTTGGATCATGGGTCCGAATTCGGCGCTCAAATGATTTTCAATAAACTTATAACTTAATTGAAACGTGACATTGGCGGAGGGCAATTTATAATTAACATCTCTGTTGCTTGAAATTCCTTTTTTGGTGGCAATTTTATAATTGTATTCGCTGAACTGCATGCCGAATATAGCATCCCAATCGTCATAAAAATTACCTCTCATCGAGAGTCCGACGTTCCAACCCATATCGGGTTTTGTTTCAATCTTAGAAGAATTTAAAGTAAATTGATTTAGACCTAAAGTGACCCCGATCATATTGGAATCACGGTAACCGTATTGAGCGAATCCTAAGGTTGACGAAAGCAACAAAAGGATTATCATTTTTTTGTACATTTTTAAGAACCTTATAATTTGTAACAAACATACATATATTTCGTATAAACATTGTATAAACAAATTAATTTAAAAAAATCATGGTATTTATTTTCGTTCTTTTATTTTTTGGTTTTGTTCTTCTGCTTTCTTCCTTTTTCACTGTTAAGCAACAAAGCGCCGTCGTTATTGAGCGTTTTGGGAAATTTACCAGTATTAGGAGTTCGGGATTACAATTAAAACTTCCTATTATTGACCGCATTGCTGGGCGTGTAAATTTGAGAATTCAACAACTTGATGTAATTATTGAAACTAAGACTAAAGACAATGTTTTTATTAAAATGAAAGTATCCGTTCAATTTAATGTGATTCAGGACAAAGTTTATGAGGCGTTTTACAAATTAGAATATCCTCATGATCAGATCACTGCTTATGTATTTGACGTGGTTAGAGCTGAAGTGCCTAAGTTGATATTGGATGATGTATTTGAGAGAAAAGATGACATTGCTATAGGAGTTAAACGCGAACTAAATGAGGCGATGATGACTTATGGGTATGATATTATTAATACTTTGGTAACGGACATCGACCCCGATATACAAGTTAAAAATGCGATGAATCGAATTAATGCTGCGGATCGTGAAAAAACGGCCGCGACTTTTGAATCGGAGGCACAACGTATACGAATTGTGGCGAAAGCAAAGGCAGAAGCGGAAAGCAAGAAACTTCAAGGTCAGGGTATTGCGGACCAAAGAAGAGAAATAGCTAGAGGCTTAGTTGAGAGTGTGGAAGTGTTGAATAATGTAGGCATTAATTCGCAAGAAGCTTCGGCCTTGATTGTCATTACGCAACACTATGATACTTTACAAGCGATAGGTGCCGATACCAATTCAAATTTAATCTTATTACCTAATTCTCCGCAGGCAGCTAGTGATATGTTGAATAGTATGGTGACTAGTTTCACTGCTTCTAATATTATAGGTGAACAAATGAAAAACCAACCAAAACGGGTTAAGAAATCGAAAGATACTACCTCATTGGATTATAATCCGAGTGATACTTCACAGCCTGGAGAACCTGCATAGCAATAAATAATCAACAAAAAAGAGGCTTAATCGCCTCTTTTTCTGTTTATAAACCAATTCATAAGATACGGAATTAAAAGCTTTGCAATTGTTCCATAGGTGCCTGAGAATACTTTTTCATATAGATCAGAAAGCAATGAAATGGATTGGGAAGGAACTAAACTCTCTTTGGTTTTCTCTATACTCAATACTATTTTTTGATAATGCAGATCTTTTTCGACTTTTAAGATTGCTAAATCATTTTCAATCGCTGCGTAGGAAGCGTATTTTTTAGTTTCCATAGTGTTACTCATTAAAGAATATTTCGGAGAATTTTTCAAGAATAGGGCCTTCAACTATTTTGTCTTTGACTAAAAATAATAAGAGGGCAAGCAGCAGGTAAATTCCGGCAATACAAAGAAATCCTAGAGGATAACTATGTAAATATTGGCCTAAAGCTAGAGAACCTGCGATAGAAACAAAGAGTAATACTATTACTAAACACATAGCAATTAAAAAAAACTTAAGCGCTAAAGTTGTGGATTTCATAGCCACCTTAAATCCCCATAGTTTATAATAGGCAATACTAGTGTCTATATAGGCTTTGGTATTTTCTTGTATTTCTTCTAGGGCCATTATTTTTGAAATTTGGCGTTTTGTTTCTTTAGTTCAGCGAGTTTCTCTTCTAAGAAGGAAATTGCTTCTTCGGTTTTATAGCTGGATTTTGAAATCAGTTCCTCTACAGTTTCTTTCAACTCGTCTTTGGATTTTGCTAATTTCTCTTTGGCTTCTTCTTCGAGAGTATTGAACTTGGTTTTGATTTCCTCTTTAAAGTCATCTAGGTTGTCTTTTATTTTTTCTCGCGTTTTGGATCCTTTATCGGGAGCGAATAAAATTCCTAATCCTACTCCGATTGCTGCAGCAGCTAAAATCGCTATGAGGTTATTATTTTTGGTGGACATCTATTTTAATTTAGTTCACTAAAGTTACGAAATAATTCCGTTTTGAACCCCGGAAGGGTAAAACTTATTTTAAAGCGAAATAAAAGAACTTTGATGGTATAGTGGTAAAATGACTTGGCGAAAATTTAAAAATTAAGCAAAACCCATTTATGGAGGTCGGTTTTAATAGCTGAATAAAATAGTTTTTCGTGTTTCAATAAGTAAAATATATAATAGAGAAAGCCTACTAAACAGTAGGCTTTCTATTTATTATCTCTATAAAAATAATATTATTCTTTTGATTCCACTTTTGCCCAAGTATCTCGTAGGCCGACTGTTTTATTAAAAACCAATTTGTCGGAAGAAGATTCTCTGTCTACACAAAAATAACCTAGCCGTTGGAATTGGAATTGGTCTAAATTATTTGCGGATTGTAAACTTGGTTCTACGTAACCTGTTATAACTTCTAAAGAATTAGGGTTAATGAATTCTTTAAAGTCGATTTCTTTATTTCCGTCTGGGCTTTCATGCGAAAATAGACGATCATAGATACGAACTTCGGCTGGAACAGCGTGGTTTATCGATACCCAATGAATGGTTCCCTTTACTTTTCGTTGGCTGGCTTCGGTACCACTTCCGCTTCGCGAATCAGTATCATAAGTACAATGAATTTCCGTGATATTTCCCTCTGCATCTTTAATAACACCTTCCCCTTTAATGATATAAGCATTTTTTAAACGCACTTCGGTACCAAGTGTTAATCGGAAAAACTTCTTGTTGGCTTCTTCTTGAAAATCTTCTCTTTCGATATAAAGTTCTTTAGAAAACGGCACTTTTCTATAAGTCATTATCGCTTCTTCTGGATTGTTTTCGGCTTCTAGCCATTCCTCATTACCTTCAGGATAATTGGTAATAACCAATTTTACTGGATTTAGAACTGCCATTACACGTGGTGTTGTTTTGTTTAGTTCCTCACGCACACAGAATTCTAGTAAAGACACGTCTATTAAGTTGGTTCGCTTAGCAATTCCAATGGTATTGGCAAAATTACGGATTGCCATAGGAGGGTAGCCTCTTCTGCGCATCCCTGAAATCGTACTCATTCTTGGATCATCCCAACCCGTAACGTGCTTTTCTTCTACTAATTGCAATAGCTTTCTTTTGGATACTACAGTATGGGAAAGGTTTCTACGGGCAAATTCTCTTTGTTTAGGACGTACTTTGCTACTGTCATACACTTGATCTAAAAACCAATCGTATAATTCACGGTGAGGTAAGAATTCAAGAGTACAGAAGGAGTGGGATATTTGCTCAAGGTAATCGCTTTCTCCATGGGCCCAATCGTACATAGGGTAGATGCACCATGCATCAGCTGTTCTATGGTGATGTGCATGTAGTATGCGGTACATTATGGGGTCGCGCATTAACATATTGGTATGAGCCATGTCGATTTTAGCTCGTAGGATATGGGTTCCGTTAGGAAACTCACCATTTTTCATACGTTCTAATAAGTCTAAATTTTCTTCTACTGAGCGATTTCTAAAAGGTGAATTGGTTCCTACTTGCGTTGGCGTCCCTTTTTGTTTGGCCATATCTTCAGAAGATTGGCTGTCTACATAGGCTTTTCCTTCTTTTACGAATTCTACTGCCCAGTCGTATAATTGTTGGAAATAATCGGAGGCGTAACATTCGTTAGCCCATTTAAATCCTAACCATTCGATATCTCTTTTAATGGCATCTACATATTCCTGTTCCTCTTTAGCAGGATTGGTATCATCAAAGCGCAAATTAACTGGTGCTTGATAGTCAATTCCTAAGCCAAAATTTAAACAAATAGCACTAGCATGACCCACGTGTAAATACCCGTTAGGTTCTGGTGGAAAACGAAAACGCAATTTGTCATTGGACAAACCATTTTTTAAATCCTCCTCTATGATTTGTTCTATAAAATTCAAGGACTTCTCTTCTGTTGCCATTATTTTTGTAATTTTAGCAAAGATATGTTTAATTAGTCAATTTGAAAATGAGAAGATTTGAAATTTGGCAATGAAATCAAAAAATGGGAACTATTAAATTACAAAATATTAGAACTTTTTCTTTTCATGGATGTTTGGAAGAAGAAGCCCGTATAGGTTCTGACTATAGGGTAGATTTAGAAATCAAAACGGATTTAAGAAAATCGTCAATAACCGATGAGTTAAAAGATACCGTTGATTATGTTCTTTTGAATCAAATTGTGGAGGAAGAAATGGCGATACGTTCTAAATTATTAGAGCATGTAGCCCATAGAATAGTGACCCGAATCTTTAAAGAGTTACCGGCTGTTTCTCGTGTTTTATTGGCAGTATCTAAACTCAATCCCCCTATAGGAGGTGACGTAGAGGCAGTTACTATTGAAATGGAAGAATACAGAAGTTAAATTAAAACCGCAAAATTCCGAATTCCAAAAAAAGTACTTTTGGAATTTCAAATTTCAAATTAATTCCTATATTTGCCGTCCAACTGGCATCGTGGCCGAGCGGCTAGGCACCGGTCTGCAAAACCGACTACTCCGGTTCGAACCCGGACGATGCCTCAAAAGAGTTACTAGAGATAGTAACTCTTTTTTTATGGTTAATTTTTAGAAAAAATTAAGTAAAGTTATGTTCGAAACCGGACCAAGGCTCTTAATATAGTTCTACTTAAGATATAACTTTATTAATTGGAATATTTATACGAACTATGTGAAGGATTGAATAGGATTTTACTTCTTATTTTCCAACTTTTCAAAGGCAGAGTTAACTATTTTTTGTTCTTTGGGAAACCAAGCTTGAGAGAGTAAAACCATACCACAAATAATGAGTACTATACTGATGAATTTCTTTATAAGCAGTATGTTTTTCGGGTTTAATTGGTTTCGTAATTGTTTGGCTAGAAGTATTTTGAATATATCAGTTACAAAATAGCTAATGATTAAAGTAGAGAAAAAGGTAATCATTCTTGGGGCTTTCAATTCTAATTGAGGTCCGATAGTAATAAGGATGGCTAACCAAAAACCTAGTACACCAATATTTATAAAATTTAAGAAGAAGCCTTTAATGAATAGGGTTAAGTAGTTGGTTTTAGCTAATTCTTTTGGGTCGATTTCGTCTATGCTTTTTTTGGATTCATTTTTATTTTTAACAAAGGAGATAATTCCGTATGTCAGCATTACCAATCCGCCAAAAATAAACAAAGCTGGATCGTTTTTGATGCTTTGAATTAATCTATAACTACTAAAAAAAGCGATTAGAATAAAAATAACATCTGCTAGCACCACTCCTAAATCGAACATTACTGCTGCTCTAAATCCCTTAACTACACTAGTTTCCAATAATACAAAGAATACCGGCCCAATCATAAAACTTAGGAAGAAGCCCAGAGGAATAGCTGATAATATATCGTTAAGAAACATATTTTTTTTGATTTTGACATTGCAATTTAGAATATAAATTTTAGAATGTAAAATAAATTCTACTTTGCTTCTCTAATAGATCCTCCAGCGATTACTTTTTGATTTATTTGTTTTGGTTTACCATAAATAACAATATCTCCTCCTGCTCTAAGTTTGGCTTCTACTAAATCAGTAGCATAAACATCTGCTTCTCCGCCTGCATTACCTGTTATGGTTGTTTGTATTGTTTTAAAAGTTGCCCCTTCATAAATACCTCCTGAATTGACTAAAACTTCTTGGTTTTCTGCAGTTCCCTGCAGCGTAATTTTAGAACCATTGGCAACACGAGCATTTAATTTTGATACTTCTAAATTCAGTTTTACTTCAGCACCTTCTTTCGCAATAATATCAAAAGCAATGGCTTTTATTTTATCCGTGCAAACGATACGAGAACCTTCATTAGCTTCTACGGCAGTGATATTCTTATAATAAACTGTAATTGAAATATCATCTCCGTCTAACATCTTGAATAAAGGCATTCTAATTTTTAATTCCCCATTTTTATTGACTAATTCTACTTCATTTGCTTCTTTACCGTTTACTATTACTTTGTTTTCATTACTAACCATTAACACTACATCCATTCGATCAAAGGCGGTAATTTTTGTAAAATCACCTACATTTTTTTCCACTTGTCCGAAGGCCATGGAACTAAATAGTAATAAATTAAAAAATACCTTTTTCATACTATTCATTTCTTCTTATAAAATGGAAATCTAATTGTTTTTTAACTAAATCGGCGTTTTTTACTTTGACGTAAACTTCATCCCCTAATTGTAATAATCCTTTGGAAACTTGACCTACCAAGGCATATTGTTTTTCATCAAATACATAGTAATCTTCTTTTATTTCACGGATTCTTACCATGCCTTCACATTTGTTTTCAATGATTTCTACGTAGATACCCCATTCAGTCACTCCTGAAATTACCCCTAGGAATTCTTGATCTTTATGATCTTGCATGTATTTAACCTGCATGTATTTGACAGAATCTCTTTCGGCTTGAGCAGCTAGTCCTTCCATATCACTGGAGTGGGCACATTTTTCTTCATATTCTTCTTGGTTTACACTTTTACCACCATCGAGGTAATATTGTAATAGGCGATGTGCCATTACATCGGGGTAACGACGGATGGGGGATGTAAAATGACCATAAAAATCAAAAGCTAAACCATAATGACCAATATTATCGGTTGAATATTTAGCTTTACTCATGCTACGAATGGTTAAGGTATCAACAAGATTTTGTTCTTTTTTACCATTGACTTCGTTTAATAAATTATTCAGAGATTTAGATATATCTTGTTTAGATTTCATGTTTATGGAATATCCAAATTTTGAAATCACTGTTTGAAGATTAATCAATTTATCCTCGTTAGGTTCATCATGTATACGATAGATGAATGTTTTCTTTTGTTTGCCAATAAATTCGGCCACTTTTCTATTGGCTAACAACATAAATTCTTCAATTAAGTGATTAGCATCTTTGGATATTTTAAAGAAAACCCCAACAGGCTCTGCTTCTTCATTTAAATTGAATTTCACTTCCACTTTATCGAATGAAATGGCACCTGCTGCCATTCTTTTTCTACGAAGAATTTTAGCCAGCTCATCCATTTTAAGCGTAGCATCTACAATAGGAGCGGGTACTTTATATTCTTTTCCAGTTAAGGATATTTCTGCTGGAATAACATCTAATTTCGTTTCGATTATTTGTTGGGCTTCTTCATAAGCAAAGCGTTGGTCAGAGAAAATCACTGTTCGTCCAAACCAAGAATCTACCACTTCTGCTTTTTGATTTAATTGAAAAACCGCTGAGAAAGTATATTTTTCTTCTTGTGGCCTAAGAGAACAGGCAAAGTTAGATAATACCTCAGGAAGCATAGGAACCACTCTATCGACTAGATAAACAGAGGTTGCTCTTTTATAAGCTTCATCATCAAGAATCGTCCCTTCTTTTAAATAATGCGATACATCTGCAATATGCACTCCGATTTCGTAGTTTCCATTATCTAGTACTTGGAAAGATAGCGCGTCATCAAAATCTTTTGCGTCTTTTGGGTCAATGGTAAAAGTTAAAACCTTACGCATATCACGACGCTTTGCTATTTCTTCGGGAGTGATAGAAGTATCTAATTTATTAGCAAAAGCATCAACTTCAATAGGGAAGTCATAAGGTAAACCGTATTCAGCAAGAATAGCATGAATTTCAGTATTATGTTCGCCTGGTTTCCCTAATACTTTGAGTACCGTTCCAAAAGGAGAATCGGCTTTAGCAGGCCAATCTTCTAGTTTTACTAATACTACGTCACCGTGCTCTGCGTCACCTAATTTATTTTTAGGAATAAAAATATCGGTATACATTTTCGCATTGGCTGTAGTAACAAAACCAAAATTCTTTTGAATATCCACCACACCGACGAATTCTTCTTTGTGTCTTTCAATAATTTCTAATACTTCGGCTTCGGGTTTTCGGGAACTTCTTCTATCGTATACATAGGCTTTCACAGTATCTCCATCCAGCGCATGATTTAGATTTACAAAAGGAACATATACATCATTTTCTAATTCGTCACAGACAAAATAACCGGCTTTTCTACTGGTCATATCTATTTTTCCCTCGTAATATTTTTGATTACTCGCTTTGACTAAATAATTACCTGGCTCACTCTCAATAATCAATTTTTGGGCAGCTAGTATCTTTAAATCTTTGATGATTTCGTTTCTACTTTTGGTATCATCTAATTCTAAAATAGCGGCTATTTGTTTGTAATTGAATGGCTTATTAGCATTCTTTGATAGTATTTTAAATATTTTCTCGGAAAAGGTTTTGGTGATTTTCCCGAACTTCTTTGGTTTCTTACTCATTGTATTATTTTATGTGTGCGTTAATATTTTTAATATAAACACATAGAATATAGCTTAACAATAATTTTTTTTTCTAAAATGTAGAAGCTATATTTCAATTAATGCTGAAAATTACGAAATAGTTATAAGTTATGAGTTATAAGTTATGAGTTTTAATATAAAACTAACATTTCACTACCTTTATAAAAACTGCACTTATGACTGAGTTTGTCACCATCGCTACTTTTACTTTTGCTCATGAAATTATGGTTTTAAAAACTATTTTGGATCGGGAAGGGATACCGTATTTATTTCAAAATGAAAACTTAGTTTCTTCAGATCCAATAGCAAGTTTTGCCTACGGCGGTATTCATTTAAAAATTCATCCTAATGATAAAGAGGTAGTGCAACAAATTTTAGAAGACTTAAATACTACTTTAAAAATTGTTTAAACTGAAAGTTTTCAACACTTATTAAAAACAACAAAAAAAGAATTTTATAAAATTTAAATTTATGATGGTTATTATAGGGTGTTAATAGGTAGTATAACTTTTTTAAAATAGTTAGGGTTTTAAAGTTATGTAAACTTATACAGAGAAATTAACACTATTATCATGATATAAAGCTCTTAAAATGAGTAAAAAAATAATTCTTATTAACAGTTGTTAATATTTAAAAAAAGAGTAAAAGTATTGATAAGTTTAGTGGTTAATAATTGTTGAAAACCTATTTTTTTATGCTGATAAATAATCAAAAAAAAAGGCAAACTAAATTAGATTTTCTCGCAGTAATTTTTGTTTAGAAAAAAAGAGCTTACAAGCTTAAAAAACTTCTAAAAAACTATACCAAGTTGTTAACAATCTGTGTTAATTTAAAGTTAACTGATAATCAAAGATTTGTAAAACACTATTAACATTATAATATTTTAACAATTATATTGAATTAATATTAATGATTTTCAACTACTTATAAAAATACTGTAATTCAAGATTATCGTTACCTTTTAACAATCAACTAGTTGCAATAAACTAATAAATGCAAGCGATAGATTCCTTAAATTTGTCTTCTAAACTACATACTACAAACTATGAAAATCTCTATTGGAAACGATCATGCCGGCCCTGAATACAAAAAAGCTATCGTGGCATTTTTAGAACAAAAAGGGCACACTGTTATAAACTATGGGACCGATACTTTTGACAGTGTTGATTATCCCGATTTTGGTCATCCAGTAGCATTAGATGTTGAAAAAGGCACATCAGATTTAGGAATTGTTATTTGTGGTTCTGGGAATGGTATTAATATGACGGTTAATAAACATCAAGGCATACGATCTGCTTTGTGTTGGACTAAAGAGATAGCTGCTTTGGCACGTCAGCATAATGATGCTAACATCATCAGTATACCTGCGCGGTATACTTCAATTCAGCAAGCGGTTGAAATGGTAGATACTTTTTTAACTACTGTATTTGAAGGAGGAAGACACGCTACTCGTGTTGATAAAATCGCTTGTCAATAATTTATGGGACACAACCACAGTCATAAACACGAAGTACAGGGAAAGAATTTAGTCTATTCTATTTTACTTAATCTTTTAATTACGGTTGCTCAGTTAGTTGGAGGTATAATATCGGGGAGTTTGGCTTTACTTTCTGATGCCCTACATAATTTTTCGGATGTGCTCTCCTTGTTATTTAGTTTGATAGCCCATAGACTTTCGAGAAAAAAAGCTTCTATCAATAACACTTTTGGATTTAAAAGAGCGGAACTTATTGCGGCTTTTGTCAATGCGGCCACCTTAGTAATTGTCGCTTTCTTTTTGATTTATGGTGCTATAGAACGTTTTTTTGCCCCACATTATATAGAGCCCGGATTGGTGATTTGGATGGCACTTTTGGGAATAATTGTTAATGGCCTATCAGCAGTATTATTACAAAAGGATGCTGAACACAACATTAATATGAAATCGGCTTACCTTCACTTACTGACAGACATGATGGCGTCTATAGCAGTTTTGGTGGGTGGTTTATTAATGAAGTTTTATGCTTGGTTTTGGGTAGACAGTGTATTAACCATTGCTATAGCTGTTTATTTGATAGTGGTAGGGGTAAAGTTATTATTGGAATCTACTAAAATGCTTATGTTGTTTACTCCGGATCATATTGATATTAAGGAATTGGTTAGAGAAGTTCATAAAATTGAAGGAGTGGGTAAATTACATCATATACACGTATGGCATCTTAATGACGAAGAGTTGCATCTTGAAGCACATCTCGATTGTTTAAAAGACATTAAAATGAGTGAGTTTAACGAAATACTGCATCAAATAGAAAAGGTACTTTTGGAAAAATTCCATATAAATCATATTAATATTCAGCCCGAATACAACAAAGAAGAAGCCACTAAAGACTTCATTGTTCAGGACTAATCCAGGCTATGAAGAACATTGATATCCATACCATCCAATTGCTGTTTAAAAAACGCTCACCTGATAGTCACAAAGGCAATCACGGTCATGCATTAGTAATTGCGGGAAGTAAAGATAAAATGGGTGCGGCTATAATTTCGGCAAAATCGGCGCTGCGCGCTGGTGCAGGATTAGTTACTGTCGCTGTTCCAAAAAAGGAAAGAGGTAGTATTTTCAATGCTGTCCCCGAAGCAATGGTAGTCTTTCGAGAAGATAAAACAGATGTAGAGAAATACGCCGCTATAGCCATTGGACCGGGTATCGGGGCGGATAAAGCTGCTTTACAAAAAATAACTTTGCTCACACAACATTTTCAACATCCGATTGTATTTGATGCTGATGCTTTGACAATTTTGGCGAATACTCAATCATTACTTTATAAACTTCCTTTTAAATCTATACTTACACCTCACGTTAAGGAGTTTGATCGACTATTTGGAAATCAAAAATCAGAAAGCGAAAGAAGACAAGTAGCAATTTCAAAAGCCATTGAATATAAATGCATCATTGTTTTAAAAGAGCACCAGACTTTTATTACAGATGGCATTTCTTCGTTTGAAAACACCACTGGCAATTCGGGCTTGGCGAAAGGAGGTTCGGGTGATGCCTTGACAGGTATCATCACTGCTTTTTTGGCACAAGGATACGAACCTATTAATGCTTCTATTTTAGGCGTCTACCTTCATGGTTTGGCGGCCGATATTACTCTAAAAACGCAGAGTCCAGAAAGCATGTTAATTACGGACGTAATTGAAAATCTAGGCCAAGCGTTTTACCAAATTCAACTATAATTTTTCATAATGACAAGCATACAATTCATTCAAAATCAAGTCAACACGACGCCTAAGAATATTGAAGCAACCTTAAAATTGCTACATGAAGATTGCACTATTCCTTTTATTTCTAGATATCGTAAGGATCAAACTGGAAACTTGGACGAAGTGGTGATTGAACAAATTGCTAAACTTTCTAAGCAATATGATGACATCGTAAAACGCAAAGACAGTGTCCTTAAAGCTATTGAGGAACAAGGGCAGTTGACCGCCGAACTGAAAGCTAAAATTGAAAACAGTTTTGACTTGCAGGAAGTAGAGGATTTGTATTTGCCTTATAAAAAGAAGAAAAAAACTAGGGCAGATGTGGCTCGTGAAAATGGTTTAGAGCCCTTGGCAAAAATCATCATGGCTCAGAACAGCGATGATGTGGATTTTATCGCTTCAAAATATTTGAATGCTAAAGTGCTTAATGAAGATGATGCTTTGCAAGGTGCCCGCGATATTATTGCCGAATGGATTAATGAGAATATTTATGTGCGTAAGACGTTGCGGCGCCTATTTCAGCGCAAAGCGGTGGTAGAAACTAAGGTAGTGAAGACTAAAAAAGATGAGGAAGCGGCTCAGAAATTTGCTCAATATTTTGAATGGGCAGAGCCTATATCGAAAGCCCCGTCTCACCGGTTATTAGCTATGTTGCGGGCTGAAGCGGAAGGTTTTGTGAAATTGAACGTTACTATTGAAAATGAAGAAGCAATTGAATTTATAGAAGGCAATACTATTAAAAATAACAGAGAGACAGCGGATCAATTGCGATTAGCGATTAAGGACAGTTACAAACGCTTGCTTGAACCCGCTATTTCCAATGAAGCGCTTCAGGAAGCCAAAGCCAAAGCAGATGCTAAAGCCATTGAAGTATTTGCAGGTAACTTAGGGCAATTATTATTAGCACCTCCCTTAGGAGAAAAGCGAATTTTGGCAATAGACCCTGGGTATCGAAGTGGTTGTAAAATTGTTTGTTTGGATGAAAAAGGGGATTTGTTGTATAACGAGACCATCTACCCGCACCAGCCTCAAAACGAAACAGCTATGGCGATGAAGAAAATAAAATCGATGGTAAATGCTTATAATATAGAGGCGATTTCTATTGGCAATGGAACAGCCTCTAGAGAAACCGAATTTTTCATTAAGAAAATTGCTTTTGACAAACCCGTTCAAGTGTTTGTTGTTTCTGAAGCTGGAGCATCGGTCTATTCGGCTAGTAAAATTGCTCGTGATGAGTTTCCGAATTATGATGTAACGGTTAGGGGTTCGGTTTCTATTGGAAGGCGGCTTTCAGACCCTTTGGCGGAGCTGGTAAAAATAGATGCTAAGTCCATAGGCGTGGGGCAATATCAGCATGATGTTGACCAAACCAAGTTAAAAGAAGAGTTGGATACCGTAGTGGTGCGTTGCGTGAACTCGGTTGGAATCAACATCAACACCGCTAGTAAATCGTTGTTGAGTTACGTGTCAGGAATAGGAGAAAAGATGGCTGAAAACATTGTAGCTTTCCGTAGTGAGCATGGTCCTTTTGAAGATCGAAAACAATTAAAAAAAGTACCGCGTTTGGGTGATAAAGCTTATCAACAAGCAGCGGCTTTTATCCGAATTAAGGAAGGTAAAAACCCTCTAGATAACTCAGCAGTTCATCCTGAAGCTTATCCGATAGTAGAAAAAATGGCGAAAGATTTGGGACTAAAAACCGCAGAGCTTATCGGGAAAAAGGAGAAAATAAGTCTAATAAAACCTGATTTGTATATCACTTCTGATATCGGTATACTAGGAGTGAAAGATATTTTGAAAGAATTAGAGAAACCTGGACTTGACCCTAGAAAAGCTGCCAAGGTCTTTGAATTTGATGCCAATGTAAAAACCATTAAAGATGTCCGCGGGGGAATGATCTTGCCGGGGATTGTGAATAATATTACCGCCTTTGGTTGTTTTGTTGATATTGGGGTAAAAGAAAGTGGACTGGTGCATATTTCACAACTCAAAGAAGGTTTTGTTTCGGATGTGAATGAAGTAGTTAAACTCCATCAACATGTTCAGGTAAAAGTGGTTGAGGTGGATGAAGAGCGCAAACGCATACAGCTGACTATGGTTTTTTAAATAATAAATCCCAAATTCAAATATGAATTTGGGATTCTTTTTTATAAATAGTTTGTGGGGGTTAAAGTGTTAAGATCCATGTACTCATTGCGTCCAATACTTTTGGAGAAATGGTTTGTTCAATTTGGCCATATTCTTCAACTAAACCTGTATTAGCTTCTTGAAAAAGATGGTTTAGGTTCGGGAATTCTTGGGTTTCAAAATGTTTGTTTTTTGCTTTTTCTAGAGAAGCTTTAATTCCTGCTAAATTTTCTTTTGGTAAAACTTGTAAATCTTTAGAGCCGTTTATGGCCAAAACCGGAATTTTCAATTGACTCCAGTAGGTATCAGGATTGATTCTCATAAAATAGGAAACCCAAGGTATGGCTATATTGCTACTTTCTTGCTCTATAGTTTTTTCCATTTCTGCGGCATCAGGTTGTTGTTCCTTGGGTAATTTATTCATTTCTTCCGCAAGTACTTTTTTGAGTTCGCCTTTCAAATCGGTACCGTTATAGTTTTTGACTACTGCATATATTTTTCGATTAGTTTCGGCATTTGATAATAGCTCTTCATCAGTTGCTCCCGATGCTTTTGCGATAGCATTTGTTTGTAGTAATAGTAATTCATCGCAGGGTATACCAGGTCCGGCCATCGCAATTACAAATTTAACTTTGTTGTTTTGAGAAGCTACCATAGGAGCAATGATGCCCCCTTCGCTATGACCCGCTAAACCGATGTTGGTGAATCCTTTTTGGGCTAGAAATTCAACGGCTGCATTTGTATCACCGGCAAAATTTTGAGTAGTCATTGTTTGGGTCACACCATTTGACCCTCCTGTCCCTCGGTCATCCACTCGTAAAACACCGATTCCTTTTTTGGCAAAATCATCGGCGATAACCCAAAACTCTTTGTGACCAAGTATTTCTGAATCTCGGTTTTGTTGACCAGAGCCTGAGATTAGAACGAGTATAGGAAATTGTTTTTTATTGGTAGGGGTTGTTAACGTGCCTGTGAGTGTGTTTTTATCCACAGTATTGGTAAAGGTTACTTCTTCAATTTTGTAATTAAAAGGAGGTTGTGGTGTTTGGGGTCTTTTTAGCACAGATTCACCTTCTTTTTTTCTCGTTAAAATGAAAGGCAAACTCATTTGACCTTGCGTAAATGTACCTTCAAGTTTGTTTTGGTTTAATGTTCCTTTGTACTGTAATCCCATGTTGGGCGCCGACAAAGTCAGTTCGTTTTTAATAAAAGTAGTTTCGCTAACGGGTATATCTTTAGCACCTTGCATGGGGCTATCCATGGTGGTGGTAAGCTGCGTTCCGTTTTGTTTGATGTTAAACACTAAGGGAAGTTTTGTCCCTTGCACTTCTAATTCGCCTGCCCAAGAACCAATAATTTCTTGGCTGAATAGGTTGCAGAAACTGAAAAAGCAAATAAAAGTTAGTACTGTTGATTTCATAATGTATAGGGTTTAAAGAATGGATAAAATTATTTTACAAAGAATTTCGGCTACTAGTATAGCGATACCAAAAAAGACTTTGTGCAAAGTTTGTTTGACGTTGGTAGCTATTTTGAATCCATTGTATAAAAGAGTGATAGCATAAATCAGCAAGGCAATTAGAGCTCCTGTTAGGCAAAGTAAGATAATTATATCAGTTGCTTTCAAATTGAAACCAGCCATTTTTTGAGCATTATTCATTAAAGATTCTTCAAGGTCTTTAATGGCAGGGATAGCCACAAGGATTGCTGTTAGGTAAAAAGGAATTCTAAATAGTAGGCTTGCATTTAGGATATCAATAAGGCGTGTTTTGGCGTTGATCATTTTTCCTAAAGCGAAAAGCAGGAAGGTGAGCAGTAAAATGGTAATTGCATTTTCTTTTAAAGATTGCAAGAAGGTTATCTCTGACCAAAGGTGTACGTCGATTGCGCCATCAAAAGTGACACCAAGGTAAGAAGCAAGATAACTTCCAAGGGCTACGGTAAACAAACCGAAGCATAAGAGTTGTTTTTCGGAGAATTTGTTAAACGGGTTTAGAAGTATAGACCAATTCATACTAAATAGAGTTTTTGAGATTATTAATTTTTTCTATTAAATCATCCATTTTATTTCTCATCGTAGGGTAGGAATTCCCAGCTTGTTTCGCCATTTCCTTTATGCTACCGCTTGAAAGAAAGAAATCTAAAATAAAATCTTGTTCTTCTCTGGCTAGTTTAAAATAAAGTGGGAGTTCATAATTTCCGTTTACATCGGTAAGACAATGGTCGCATTTCATTTGGCTTACCCTGAGCAAATTTTCGCAACTGGGGCATATTACAGGTAGCTTCATTTTAATAAAGTTAAAGTTTTTTTTAACAAAATTAAAAATATTATTTAATAATTAAACAAAAACAAGCATTTTTTATAATAAAGATTAAATGGAGAAAATGGCTGGAATATTAAAAACCACAAAAAAGCCCAAATTCATAATTGAATTTGGGCTTTTTAATTTTGTAAAAAGATACCTTTATTTTTCTTCTTCTTTTTTAGAGACAGGAGTAGTTTCATCTTCTCCTTTAGAAGCTTTTTTAAATTCGTTTATACCCGAACCTAGTCCTTTCATTAGTTCTGGAATTTTTTTACCTCCAAAAAGCAACAATACAACAACTAGAACAACTAATATTTCGGGCATTCCTATTCTTCCCATGATTTATAAATTTAAGCTTTCGCGAATTAGTACTAATTGAAGACAAATGTATAAAGAAAATAGACATGGTTTTTATTTTGAGTACAATATTTATAGTTAAAGTTCGTTATGGATACAAGGGAAATTTAACCAAACTTAATTTTCTATATTTGTCCTATATTCCATGATGATGTCGGAAAAACGACTTAAGCGAAAAATAATAAAGAAAAAGCTCTTCACAAAAAACCGTTTGGTTATTTTGAATGAAGAGACTTTTGCTGAGGTTTTTTCGTTGCGTTTAACTTTGATGAATGTTTTTGTGGTGGCTACGGTAGGTGCGTTGTTAATCATTTTTATCACGACTTATATTATTGCTTTTACCCCATTGCGGGAGTATATACCGGGTTATGCATCTTCAAAATTAAAAAGAGACGCTACGGAATTGGCATTAAAATCAGATTCCTTGACTGGGGCATTACGAAAAAATGAAGCTTACATAACTTCTATAAAAAAGATCTTGACGGGAGATTTAGATTATGTTAAGTTCAATAAAGATTCTATAACACCTTCTTCGTTGGTTACCGTTACAGAAGATGAATTGAAACCCACTAAAGCAGACTTAAATTTGCGAGAGGAGGTTGCTCGTGAAGACAAGTATAATCTTTTTGAAAAAGCCAAGCCCAAAGTTAGTGTGGTTTTTTTCCCACCAGTAAAAGGGATGGTTACTGAAAAATTTAATCCGAGGGAAAAACATTATGCTATAGATGTGGCGTTGGCCAAAAACACCCCTATAAAGTCGGTATTGAGCGGAACAGTAATTTTTGCAGATTGGACTCCCAATACCGGAAATGTTGTGATTATTAGGCACAATAGTGGTTTTATTTCAGTATATAAACACGCGGTTTCTTTGACGGTATCACAAGGTGATAAAGTTAGAACGGGAGAAGTGATTGCCTTGGCAGGATCAACAGGTCAAGAGTCTACTGGAGTGCATTTGCATTTTGAATTGTGGAAAGATGGATACCCTATCGATCCCGGTATTTTTATTGAATTTGAATAATATGTCACTAAAGTCAATTGCTGCTAAATGGTTTGCTAAAAGCGTACATCGTAAAACCCAGAAATGGATTGATAATCCGGTAGCAACGCAGCAAAAAGTTTTCCAAGAATTACTGGAATTAGCCAAAGAGACTCAGTTTGGGAAAGACCATCATTTTGAAAAAATAAAAAGTTTTGAAGACTTTGCTCAACAAGTTCCCATTAGAGATTATGAAGAACTTAGACCCTATGTTGATCGAGTTGTTAAAGGAGAGGCAGATGTACTGTGGAAAGGAAAGCCACTTTATTTTGCAAAAACATCGGGAACTACTTCGGGTGCAAAATACATTCCGCTTACAAAAGAGTCCATGCCCTATCATATCGTGGCGGCTCGCAATGCTATTTTGAATTATATCTACGAAACAGGTAAAGCTGATTTTGTTAATGGAAAGATGATTTTTTTACAGGGAAGTCCGGTTTTAGAGGAGAAAAATGGAATCAAATTAGGAAGACTTTCTGGAATTGTCGCTCATTTTGTTCCCAAGTATTTACAGAAAAACCGAATGCCAAGTTGGGAAACCAATTGTATTGAAGATTGGGAGACTAAAGTAGATGAAATAGTTAAAGAAACCTTTCATGAAGACATGGCCGTAATTTCGGGGATACCGAGTTGGGTTCAGATGTATTTTGAAAAGCTGCAACAAAAAGGGAACAAACCGGTTGGAGCGCTTTTTAAAAATTTTAATTTATTCATTTACGGCGGTGTAAATTATGAACCTTATCGTGCTAAGTTTGAGAATTTAATAGGTCGCAAAGTAGATTCTATTGAATTGTTCCCTGCTTCGGAGGGATTTTTTGCTTACCAAGATTCACAACAAGAAAAAGGAATGTTGTTATTGTTAAATTCGGGAATATACTACGAGTTTGTGAAAGCAGAGGAATTTTCACTTGAAAAGCCAAAAAGATATACTATAGGTGAGGTTGAGGTGGGTATTAACTATGTGTTAATCATTTCTACTAATGCAGGATTATGGGCTTATAATATTGGAGACACTATACAATTTACTTGTTTGCAACCCTATAGAATCATAGTATCGGGAAGAATTAAACATTATATTTCTGCCTTTGGTGAGCATGTTATTGGTAAGGAAGTAGAAAGCGCTTTGCAAGAAGCGATGGATGGAACTGATATAAGAGTCAATGAATTTACGGTAGCGCCACAAATTAATCCAAGGGATGGATTACCTTATCATGAATGGTTAATTGAGTTTGAAAATCCACCTAAAACTATGGATGATTTTGCTTTGAAAATCGACCGAGCTATGAGAAAGCAAAACACCTATTATGATGATTTAATAACAGGAAATGTATTGCGAACACTTTGCATCACTAGCGTTAAGAATAATGGATTTCAGGATTATATGAAATCGATTGGAAAGCTTGGGGGTCAAAACAAATTACCACGATTGAGCAATGATAGAAAGATTGCTGATTTATTAAAAATTGAATAAGAACATAAGATGCGTAAATGGATATTTGGTTTGATGATGATGTTAGGGTTTTCTCTATCAGGACAAATTAAAGGAATTGTTGTCGATGAAGTGGGTAAGACAGTATCTTATGTAAACATATGGGTTGAAAACGAAAACAACAGTACTACTTCAGAGGAAAATGGTGAATTCACCTTAAATGTTGCCTTAGAAAAAAACCTTATTTTTTCGGCGTTGGGTTATGAAAAACAAATTGTTAGAGCAGTAAATGCGCAAAAAGTTATATTGAAAGAACTAGCGTTTAAGTTGGATGAAGTTGTAATATCAAAGCGATTTGAAACCAAAGAGATCGAGATAGGTAAAGTAAAAAACGAGACATTTCAGGCTTTTGATAATGCCCCTAGAATAGACGCAAAATATTTTCCTTATTATCCTAAGTATAAGAAGACAAGGTATATTAAGCAACTTACAGTTTATACGGATAGTCAAATTGAAAACGCGACTATTAAATTTCATTTCTATGCAGTTAACCCTGATGGTTCACCTGGAGAAGAATTATTAAGTAAAGATTATATTGCTGCCTTACATAAAGGTGTTTTAAAACATAAATTCAATGTTACAGATTTTAATTTAAAAATGCCAAAAACGGGAATTTTTGTTGGATTTGAAAAATTGATTATTGATAAAAACAAAGTTGAAAGAACGATTACAGATTCTAACACCAACGTTACTACAATACAAAAAACATACTATCCATTTGTGTTATATAATTTTGTCGAAAAAGACTTTGTTTATACTTTTTCTGGGGGGAAATGGAACAAACAAGACAAGCATAATGTCATTACAACATCGGACAAAATAAAAGTATATGAACCCGCTATAGACCTTATTTTAACTAACTAAAGTTAAAAAACTTATATTTGCAGGTTAGAAAAAAAAATTAATGAAGGAAATTAAGAATATTTCGCGCTCTAGGGCGCAAGAATCGTCGGCGGCTATCGAACGATTGTACATTACCATGAGGCATTTATTTAACCGAGGTTTTTATAAACCGATGGGTGTTTCTGGTGAAACGTTGCGTGAAGCTTTGCTTTCACTGAGACCAGAAATTTATGGGAGCATAGCGGAAGAAAAAGTAGAATTAAATGGATTACTTTATGTAATCGAAAGACTTCCGGTGGGTATTGAAGAATGTCGTTTTATCAACTTAACCTCAGATGAAGGTTATTCAAAGTCGCATTTTCAGGCTATCGTACCCCCTAAAAGAAGAAGAAATTGTTATCGAATAGATGACGAGCAAATGAATGTTGAAATAACACGTGGGCGTTCAGATATTTACGACATATTAACTCACTTAACGTTTATTTTTATTGAATCCCATAAAATTAAAAATAGAGTTGTTCTTGATGAGATAGAGTTGGAAGTGACTCGAGATTGGGAAAAATTAGAACAAGCAGTATCCCAGAACAAAAAAATGTCTCTTAACGAAAAGGAAATTGCGATTTCTCATGCTGCTAATGTATTGGGGAGAAGTTTTTCGGAGGTAATAGATATATATGATGCTTTTGGCACTACAGAAAAACCAGATCGTTTTTTGCATATTATTTATTGGTTAGGAAAATTAGCTATAGAAGAAACCGTTAATAATAACAAGAGAACCATCACTTTTAGTCCGATATTAAGAGAAAGACTTGGGCACCATATCCATGGTGAAATTTGGGCCAATAATATTAAAGAGACTTTGAAGGCTAATGATTTATTAGAAAGGCCTATTCATATTATAAGTGCTAATATGCACAGTGTTATGAATTCACTATTTGCTACTACGGTCTTAAGACCAAAATTCAAAGATAAATCAGATTTTTTCATCTATGAAGAACTTAGTAAATCTGGAGCAGATTCGGTTAGGAAAAAAGTAGAGGAGTTTGCATTAAAACACGGTATGATTTCACTTCCTGATCAATCAGGAACCAATATTGATGTTCAAATTTTTGATACAGCAAAGATAGATTGGTCTAAATCTAGTTTTCAAAAAGCTAAAATTGGCAAAGCGGCACCGGTATTAATTGTGATGGATTATGCTTTTGGAGAACAAGCTTTTGAAACCATCGACGAGTTATTAAAACCATATAAAGAAGGAAAGACACGAACGTTTCTTAATGTAGAATCGGTTTCTATTATGGGAAAAGCGGGAATATTGCAAGGAGGAAAAGGAGACATCATGATTCCATCTGCCCATATAAATGAGGGAACAGCTGACAATTATCCCTTTGAAAATGAATTGACCGCTGATTTATTTGAAGGAAATGATATTCCAGTTTTTGCCGGACCAATGGTCACAGTACTTGGAACATCCCTTCAAAATAAAGATTTATTGAAATTTTTTCATGAATCGACTTGGGAGGTAATTGGATTGGAAATGGAAGGAGCTTATTATCAAAAAGCTATTCAATCAGCTTCTAAAATTAGAAAAAGTATACATCCTAATGTAAAAGTAAGATATGCTTATTATGCTTCAGACAATCCGTTAGAAACTGGAAGCACCCTTGCTTCTGGGGGGTTAGGCACAACGGGAGTAAAACCAACTTATTTGATTACTATTAAAATATTAGAACAAATTTTTAACATTAAATAAATTTTATATGAGCGAAAGATCTCAAAATACTTCAGACAATCAAGAAATAGATTTGACACAAATTTCAAATAATATTAGTTCTTTCTTTGAAGGCGTTTCAGCTAAAATATTTAGAGGAATTTTATTTATAAAAAGAAATTTAGTACTTCTATTTTTATTATTTATTATTGGTGCAGTGGGTGGGTATTTTCTGGATAGAACATCAAATTCTTTTCAGCATGAAGTGATAGTGGCACCAAATTTTGGAAGTGCAGACTACTTATATGATAAAATCGATTTAATAGAGTCTAAAATTAATCAAAATGATACGGTTTTTCTAAAATCCATAGGAATTAAAAAGCCTAAAAGCTTAACTAAAATAGAAATTGAACCAGTTATAGATATTTACAACTTTGTAAATAGCAATACAACAAATGTAAATAATGCTCAAAACACTCAAAATTTCGAATTGGTTAAATTATTGTCTGAGGATGGTGACATCAATAAAGTAATTAAAGACAAAACAACTAGTAAAAATTATGGACGTCATACGATTCGCCTTTCTACAAAGGGTATGATTACGAATCAAAACATGATTGAACCAATATTAGCATACTTAAATAAAAATGATTACTACCAAAATCTTCAAAAAGTATATTTGATTAATATTAAAATTAAAATGGAGCAAAATGAAGGTATTATAAATCAAATAAATGGATTGTTAAATGGATTTTCATCCTCAACTAATAGTAATCAAAAGAGTGACAAACTTGTTTATTACAATGATAACACTCAAATAAATGACATTATTAAAACAAAGAATGATCTTGTAAACGAACTTGGAGGGCAAAGATTAAATTTAATCGATTATAACCAAATTATAAAAACTCACGGAAGTGTTATTAATGTTAAGATTGAAAAAGGAATAAATGGTAAAATGAAGCAGATCTTACCTTTTTTACTAGTTTTTTGTTTTATAGCACTATCGACTTTCATAAGTTTTTATAAAAAGCAGGCTGCTAAATTAAAATTAAAATAAATTTCAATGAAGGGAATCATTTTAGCTGGTGGATCAGGAACACGATTACATCCTTTAACATTAGCGGTTAGTAAGCAATTGATGCCGATTTATGACAAACCAATGATATACTATCCATTATCAACTTTGATGTGGTCTGGTATTCGAGAAATATTAATTATTTCAACTCCTCATGATTTGCCGTTATTTCAACAACTTTTAGGAGATGGAACTTCCTTAGGATGTCGTTTTGAATATGCAGTACAAGAAAACCCTAATGGATTGGCTGAGGCATTTATCATAGGGAAGGAATTTATTGGTAACGATAAAGTTGCTTTAGTACTTGGGGATAATATTTTTTATGGAACTGGTTTGTCGGATTTGCTTTTAGCTAATAATAATCCAGAAGGGGGAATAATTTATGCCTATCATGTACATGATCCAGAACGTTATGGTGTCGTAGATTTTGATTCTAATGGGAAGGTCCTATCAATAGAAGAAAAACCGGAAAAACCAAAATCAAATTATGCGGTACCTGGGATTTATTTTTATGATAATGATGTAGTAGATATTTCATCTAAAATTAAGCCAAGTTATCGAGGAGAACTTGAAATTACTGATGTTAACAAGGAATATTTAAGAAGAGGGAAATTGAAAGTTAGTATATTAGACAGAGGGACAGCTTGGCTAGATACAGGAACTTTTAATTCTTTAATGCAAGCCAGTCAATTTGTTCAAGTTATAGAGGAACGACAAGGCTTGAAAATAGGCGCTATTGAAGAAGCGGCCTATAAGATGGGCTATATTGATGCCAATCAATTACATAAATTAGCATTACCATTATTGAAAAGCGGTTACGGTAACCATCTATTAAGTTTGATATAAATCATGAATTTTATTCCAACAAAACTCGAAGGCTGTTTTATTATTGAGCCAAAGATAATCAATGACGAAAGAGGTTATTTTATGGAAAGCTTTAATGAAACAACATTTCAAAATGGCATTAACCATCCAATACATTTTTTACAAGACAATCAATCTTTTTCTTCAAAAGGAGTTTTAAGAGGAATGCATTATCAAACAGGAGAACATGCACAAGCTAAATTAGTTAGAGTTCTTCAAGGAACAGTATTAGATGTGGCTATTGATATTAGACCAGATTCTGCTACATTCGGACAATATGAGTCCGTGATTTTATCGGGAGATAACCACAGACAGTTTTTTGTTCCTAGAGGATTTGCACACGGTTTTTTAGTATTAAGTGAAACAGCGACTTTCTTTTATAAATGCGATAATTTTTATAATAAGGATAGCGAAGGAGGCATAATCTACAATGATGAAGACATAAATATTGATTGGCAATTTCCTTTCGAAAATTTAATTATATCTGATAAAGACAAAGTCCAACCCTCCTTAGCAAATGCAAAAAGAGTATGGTAGTTTTAATCACCGGTAGTTCAGGACAATTAGGACAAAGTCTTCAATATATTGCGCCAAATTATTCTGATATTAATTTTGTGTTTTATAGTTCAAGTGATTTAGATATTTCTAATATAGAAAATTGTCGAGCTGTTTTTTCACAAATAAAGCCCCAGTATTGTATTAATGCAGCAGCTTTTACAGCGGTTGATAAAGCTGAGAATGAGTATGAGAATGCCCATAAAATAAATGCGATAGGCGCCAAAAATTTAGCTATTATTTGTAAAGATAATAGCACCGTTTTACTTCATGTTTCTACTGATTTTGTTTTTGACGGAAAAAAGACAACACCATACTTAGAGACAGATTTACCGAATCCGACAGGTGTTTACGGACAAACAAAATTGGAGGGAGAAATTGAAATTCAAAAGATTCTAAAGAGGTATTATATCATTAGAACTTCATGGTTATACTCTAAGTTTGGCAACAATTTTATGAAGACCATGATGCGTTTATCTTTGGAAAGAGATACGATATCGGTAGTAAATGATCAAATAGGAACACCAACAAATGCGGTTGATTTAGCAGAGGCTTTGGTTAAAATAATAATAACCGACAAAAGTCAACCAACTACCAATAATTACGGAATCTACAACTACAGTAATGAAGGACAATGCTCTTGGTTTTATTTTGCAAAGAAGATATTTGAAGTCAACACTATTGCTTTTGATTTAAAACCAATTCCAACCACATCATTTCCAACTCCAGCCAGAAGGCCTAAATTTAGTGTACTTGACAAGACAAAGATCAAAAGTACTTTTGGAATTGAGATTAAGAGTTGGGAAGAAAGCTTAAAATCAGTAAAATTTCCATTGTAACGAAAAACGAACCTATTTTTTTCATTTCATAACTGAAAATTATCTGTTATTAATTACTGATTGATAGGAAAACCGATTGCATAATTTCAACGGAATTATTTCAAAAAAGAATACAGTATTACTATTTATCTTAATTATAGTTCCATACATAAAGCGTAGAAGTATTGAAATGGTATAAACAACAGTGCAAATAACCAAATCTGTTTTTTTGATTTTTATAAGATTTCGGAATGTGCTATAATACAAATAAAGCATCATTAAAGCTCGCACTTGTAAATTGATATTTTTAGGAAGGTACGTTTGTATCTTATGATTTCTATACTGTCAATAATTTCTCTTTAGATATAAGTAGTAAATCTTAGTATTATTATAAATTATCCATTGAGGATAACTTAGAAGTTGGGTAATAATTTTTACTTCCTATCCTTGTCTAATAAAGAAGTTTGAAAAATGGTGTATTATGTAGTTCAATTACGGTATCTTACGGGAAATATTTTCCATTAATTATAGTTGTTTTATGGATTATATTCCTGTTGAATATTATAGATTTGCAAAAAGATTATAAAAAACTTTTTTTAATTGATTCATAATGAATTAAATCAATTTCAGCTATAAATAAATATAAATTTCACATTATAAAATTTGATGAAAAACAAATTAAATAACATTTATAACAATAAGATAGCTGTAAATTTTTTCCACATAGGGATAATAAAATTTTCCAATATTTTTGCAAAATATTTTTTAGTTAGTTATTTAATTAGAGCTTTAGGGGAACATAATTATGGAACCCTTACTTGGATAGAATCTTTTATACAATACTTTATAGTATTTATTAATTTTGGATTCGACATTTTTATTGTCAAAAAAATAATTGAAAAAATAGATGATAAAATCGAAACGGACAAAATAATTTCAACGGTTTTAACCCTTAAATTTTTATTGTTTTTAAGCAGTTTTTTTTTAATGGCAGTCTTGCTTTATGTTTTTGATATTAAAGAGTTTTCAAGCTATTTTTTTCTAATGTTATGCATAGGAATTGGAGATGTTTTTTTTCCCTTATGGTATTTTCAAGGAATTCAAAAAATGAAATTCCTTTCAATCACGACCTTAATAGCTAAAGTCTTTTTAATAATTGGAACTTATTTATTTATCAAAAACCCTAATCATATTTTTAGATATATTTATATTCTATTGTTTTCAAGTATAATATATGGTTCTTTGGGGATTTATTTTTTAGTAAAGATTTCTAAAGTCAAGTTTTTATTGGTAAAAAAAATAGAATTACTAAAATATTTTTCAGACGGATTATTGTTTTATTTAGGAAAAACGTCCACTTTGTTTATGAATTTTGGTACAATTTTTATCATTGGCAAATTGTTCACAAAAAATTTAGTGTCGGGGTTTGATTTAAGTTCTAAAATTATTTTTGTTTTTGTTTTTTTGTTTGAAGTTATTCAACAATCGTTTTTCCCTAGTATTGTCAGTTCTCAAGATAAAAACAAATTGGTTAGACTATTAACAGCTACTATTATTTTAGCATTGGCATTTAATATTTTTGTTTACTTTTTTTCGACCGAATTATTAAATTTACTTGGAGGACCAACGATAATTAAATATAGCTATTTACTCAGAGAGTTATCAATACTAATTCCAATTATTGCAATAACAACTATTTTAGGTAGTTGTGGGCTTGTTGCCTTTGGAGGCATAAATAAATTTAACTATTCTTTTTTAATATCAGCGTTTTTCTATTTAATATCAATTTTTGTATTAAAAAAATTAGGGTACTTATCCTTTCAAAATTTAGTTTTTTTAAGAATTTCTGTAGATTTTGTTATGGCATTAATAATTGTTTTGTTTTCAATACAAATGGGCTTGTTTAAGAAATTAAAAACTAAAAATTAATTATATTAGCAAAAAAAACATGAACAAATACATGTCAATAGCAATTTTATTGGTAACCCTAATCTCTTGTAATAGTTCAGACAATAAAATTGATAGTTTTAGCAATAAGGAGATCTACAATAATATGAAATATCAGTCTGAAATTTATCAACTAGACAACACGGATTTTAGTGTTGTTTTACTTAATAAATTGTCGGGAAAAGTATTTATTGCTAAAAACGCGGTTGGATGGTATGAGGCAACAAATAAATCTAAATTAGAAACATATAAAACACCTGCTTACTCAATAAAAGTATTTAAGTTCTCTGACAATAATCCACAAATTTTATTAACCAACTTGAAAACTTCTGAGATGTATATCTATATTGTCGGGCACACTGCTGATTTTTATGAAGTAAATACAAGTATAAAGTCACTTGAAAGAGAGAGTGAGTAAAACATAAAATGATACTTTTATTTTCAGCATTAATTATTTTATTAAGTCTATATATCTTTTATAGAAGGAAATTATTTTTACTTTCTCCTTTAGATTTTTTTGTCATATATTTTACTATTGTAATAATATTGACAACAATTTACCACTTTTATTGCCCTACTTCTTTTAAATTTAATTTTTTCGAATTTGACTTGATTAGCAACAAAAAATTCAACAAAACAATGTTGGTTTTTCTCAAAATGATGTTTTTTTTTCTAATCGGTGTTTTTCTGTTTTATAATCTATCAAAAGAATCTAGAAAAATAAGCCGTAATTCAATTAGTCTGTTTAGTGAAAGAAAGTATCCGTTTAAATATAAAGCAATGCAAATTGCTGTAATTCTTTTATTATTCTTTTCTGTTGCGCTTGTTTTCATGGATTATGGATTTGAAATTTTTAGAAGATCAAAGTATATTCCAAAAGATAGTTCTTATTTAAAAACAATCTATCAAAACATGTTTTTGGTTATTTCAATTTTATCGGGGGTGATTTTTAAAAAACACAAAATAACCTCCCTTTTATCAATAATAATTTCTTTAATACTAGCCCTTTCAATAGGCAGTAGATATGCCACTATATATTTGCTATCCTTTGGAATAGTATATGCTTTTTTGAGTTCAAAAAACACTAGAAAAAAATTCTTGTTTTTTTTCATTCCTTTTTCATTCCTTTTTTTTGGTTATAATGTTTCATTAAGAAGTGAGGCTTCTGGGCATGGTTTGTTGCCATATTTGAGTGTAACCATGGAAAAACCTTATATTATATATAAGTATTCGTTTGAAAACCTATATTATACTTTTGTTTTTGGCTTTTACGCTACTGCCGATACATTGGTAGTATATAAAAAAGCAACAATAGAAAATTTAATTACTTGTTTAAGTCCGTTACCCGGCAGCATGACAAGATGGTATATGATTGCTAAAAATTTTAGATCAAACCTATATGCTCCATTTACATCTATAGGTGAGTTAGGAAGGTTTCCAAATTTCAGTATAGTTTATTACATATTTTTAGGATACTATTTTACTTTTATAGATACTTTCATAAAAAAACAAATCTTACAAAAGAAGTATCTTTTAGCGATACCTCAATTTTTGTTTTTAGTGTTATTCGTCATTTTGAGCTTTGAATATAATTTAAGATCTTCAAATAGATTTATCTATTATTCAATTATTTTATATGTCGCATGTGTTTTCTTTAGCAAATTAAAATTTACTTCACAAAAAAAATGATAAAAGCCATAATTAATCGAAAAGAAAAGGTCGTTTTTTCTATTGCATTTATTTGCGGAATTTTTTTGCTAATACCATTTAAAATTAAGCCTATAGTTGCTTTTTCTATGCTCCTCTTTTTGTTTTTTAAATCCAAAAAAATTAACATCACAGAAGTTTTAGTTTTGAATTTATTGTTTATTAGTTATTGTTTTAGCTTATTTTATTGTTTTGACACAAAAACGGGTTTTGATTATTTAGTTAGGGTTTTGCCCTTATTTTCGATCCCTTTATGTTATACTTTTCTTGAAAATAAAATCCAGTTAAAATTCAATGTAATATTTTACAAAACATTTATATTATCATCAGTCGTATACGTTTTACTGATTTTTTTATACATGTCACAAATTGGATATTTCGCTGGAGATAAGGATTTGTATGTAAGTTATTCATTTTTAACTTATCAGTTTTGGGGTTTTTATGAACATCCAATTTATATTTCTCTAGCACTTGGCTTGTCTATTATCCTGTTGACAGAACACAACTTTAAAAACAAATTTGCTAATATTGTTTTTTTCTTAATCTTAACAATTGGGATACTTTTTTTAGCACGAAAAGCAGTCATAATTTCGCTGTTTTTTTCATTAATACTTATTTCATTGTTTAAAAAAAGTAACAAACAAATCAAATTTATATTGATAACTTTTGGCCTTTTATTTATAATTTCGCTTTTGTTTACAGAAATTAGAGCTAGATATTTAGAATTGTTTTTTTTAAACAATATAGTTGAAAACAGTCACACTTCAACAGGGATTAGAAATATAGTTTGGTCTAATTCTCTTGAATTAATTAAACAATTTCCCATTTTTGGATATAGTGTTGGTGACGTACAAAATGTTTTATCAAACCAGCTAACTAACGAAGGTTTTGTTGAATTAGCTAAAAGAAATATCAATGCACATAATCAATATTTGCAAACGACTTTAACCTCTGGATTTGTTGGATTAGGATGTTTTATAGTTTCGATTTTTTATGCTTTTAGAAAACTAATTAACAATAAGAAATATCTTGAAATTTGTTTGCTTCTCTTTTTTTCACTTAACTTTTTCACAGAAAGTTTTTTATACAGGCAAAACGGAATACTTTTATATTCGTTGTTTATTTCTATAGGAGTTATATCTTTGCCAATTATGGAAAAATCAAAGAAAAAAGTTTTAATTATAGGCTCTTTTCCTGGCCCTACCAAAGGGATTAGTTTGTCTAATTTAATCGTTTACAACGGATTAAAAGGAAAGGGATGGCAAGTTGAAAAAATAAATACCGAAAGAACAAATAAAGTTGATGTGGAGCTAGGAAAGTTTTCATTGTCAAAACTTAAATTTGTACTTTCTTATTTTGAGTGTTATAAGATTTTAAGTGCAAAAAAAATTTATATCACAATAGGCATTACTTTTTTAGGCGTTGCAAAATATACCCCTTTTATTATTTTTAGTCGAATATTTAAAAAAGAACTTATTGTTCATGTTCAAAGCAATCGTTTAAAAACTCAGTATGATGAATTAACGGGATTTAAGAAAAAAATATTTTATTTTTTACTATCTTCTTTTAATAAAGGAATTGTTTTGTCCGAATCGTTAAGACAGAATTTAACACCATTTATTAAAGAAGAAAACATCTTTGATGTTTATAATTTTTATGAAGATAAATTAATATTAAACGAAGACAAATTAGTTCAAGAAAAAAACTATGACGAAATTAGATTAATTTACTTAAGCAATTTACTATACGATAAAGGCATAAATAATCTTTTAGAGGCTATGGAATTGCTAAACAATGATGGAATATCATTAAAATTAAAAATTGCTGGAACAAAGGTACAAAGCAACAATGTTGATGGTTTAATAAGTAAACTTCCAAATACGGAATATCTCGGAGTAGTTTTAGAAAAGCAAAAAAGTGATTTACTTACTTGGGGCAATGTTTTTTGTTTGCCAACTTTTTTTTCAATGGAAGGTCAGCCAATAAGCATTATTGAAGCAATGGCACTAAACAACCTTATTTTAACTACAAAACATGCTGGAATTCCAGATTTATGTAAAGATGAACATGCTGTTTTTTGTGAAATAAATAACTCTAAAGATTTGTATTTAAAGTTAAAGTTTATTTACCAAAACTGGAATGAATTAAAAGAGAAAGCAGTCACAAACGGCATATATGCAAGAACGAACTTTACAGAGAAAATATTTATCGAAAACATTGAAAAAGTAATTATGAAGTAATACTTAAGTTTAGTTTTTTATTTATTTTCAAAAATCATTATTTTAGAAAAACCAATTATTTTTAATTGTTCCCCCTTTTTTTATCATTAAGGTAATTTTCCAACGGCACAAATCCAAACACTTTAATTAGGATTGCCTAAATACTTTATAAGTAACAGCATGGATATAAAACATCGACAATCTGGAATTGCCTTTATAAAAATAGCTCATGAATAAATGATTTTTGGTAATAGCATTTAGGTTAAAGGTATTTCCAATCGTCATTATAAAAAATTAATAATTGAGGTCACAGAAAGATTAATTATAATCTTCATTATCAAAATAACAAAACACAAATTTAATTTTATATCGATTAAAATTTTAGTGTGCGAAAATTTATTTAGCGAAAATCATTTTATTTAATTCTTCTTTAGGTAAAGGATTTTATAGTTCTTTTTACATTGTTAAGCTGAAAAAAATATTTTTTAAAAAAAGGATAATATTCTCGATTTATCCTAACTTGCGACCTTTAAATTTTAAATTAAGGAAATGAGGTATTCAATAGTAATTAAACAATTATTTATCATTGCAAAAACAAAATGGGCATTATCGTTTTTTCAGGGAAATGTGTTTTCTTTAGCTTCATTTGAGGTTGTTTCAAATTTAAAAAAAATGGTTCCAAATTTAAATTACATTATAGATGTTGGCGCAAACTCTGGGCAATTTTCTAAAGTAGCAAACGCATTCTACCCAGACGCAAAAATTGATGCCTTTGAACCGTTGCCGGATTTATTTCCAAAAATGGCTAAAAAATTTACTGCTAATAAAAACATTACTGTTCATAATTTAGCACTAGGTAATGAAAACGGACAAATTAAATTCAATCAAAATGACTATGGACATATTAGCTCAATTTTAGAAATTAATTCTGAAAACATACACTATCCTAAACAATCAAATTCTATACCCCAAATAGATGTTGAAATTAAAACTTTAGACTCATTCTTGTCTGATAAAGAATTACCAAGCTTAACATTATTAAAATTAGATGTTCAAGGTTATGAATTAGAGGTCTTAAAAGGTGCGTCGGGTTCTATCAAAAAAATCGATTATGTAATAATTGAAGCTAATTTGGAGCAACTTTATACAAATCAACCGTCATTTACAGAAATGAACAACTACCTTAATAATATTGGATTTGAACTTCAGGGAATGCTTGATTTTAATCTCGGATTTAAAAACAAATATATTGAAATTGATTTATTATTCAAAAACAAGAAATAACAGAATGAATATATGGCAAAAATACTTGTCACAGGAGGATCTGGTTTCATAGGAACTAATTTGGTTGAATACTTTTGTTCCAAAAACCACGAAGTTGTTAACTTCGATTTAGTAGAACCTAGAAATAAAAGTTATAGAAAAAACTGGATAAATGGAGACATTTTAGATAAAAAACATCTTTTGGAATGTTTTAAAGATTTCAACCCTGAATATGTCGTTCACTTGGCGGCTAGAACAGATTTAAATGAAACAAAATCTATAGACGGATATAAATCGAATACCGATGGAGTTCAAAATATTGTAGAAATACTTAATACATTTCCGAACATAAAAAGATGCATTTACGCTTCAAGCAGGATGGTTTGCAAGATTGATTATGTTCCAGTTTCTTTTGATGACTTTTGTCCACCAAACCTTTATGGAGAAAGTAAAATGTTGGGTGAACTCATTGTAAGGAGGTATGCAAATCATGATTTTGTTGTTGTTAGACCTACTTCAATTTGGGGGCCTTATTTTGATATTCCATATCGAAATTTTTTTGATACCGTTAAAAAAGGAATCTTTTTTATTCCAAAAACGTACAAACCAAAAAAATCATTCGGGTTTGTTTATAACACGGTTTATGAATTGGAAAAAATTCTTTTTGCGCCAAAGGAAAGTTTAGAACAAAATTATTACTTAACAGATTATCCTGCAATTGATTTGAAAGAATGGGCAGATATGGTTTCAATGGAATTTAATGGGAAAAAAACCATGGAAATCCCCATGCTTATATTAAGAATAGTTTCATATGCTGGTGATTTACTTCAAAAATTTGGTTGGAAAAACCCGCCATTAACAACCTTTAGGTTGAACAATTTAATTACACATATGGTATATGATACCAATAGCTTAGAAAAATTATGTGGAAAACTACCATATAATTTGATGGAGGGTGTTTCAATAACCACAAAATGGGTAAATGAAAACAAATAACAGTAAACTTTAAATGACAATACAAATTCTAGGAATACAATTTTTTAATGGTAAAGTAGCAGAAGTATTCGGTTTTTTAAATGATAAAGGAGGGCTTCTTACGGTGCCCGCAGCACCAGCTTTAGTAACGGTTTCAAGCGATTCTCATTATTACAAATCCTTGTTAGAATCGGATATTGTAATTCCGGACAGTGGCTATATGGTATTGATTTGGAATTTATTTTTTAAAAATAAAATCCATAAAATTTCCGGTCTTGAATTCATTAACTTTTTTATGGAAAATTGCGAAGCCATAAAGCATGACTCCATTTTTATAGTTAATCCTTCCGATGTTGACGGAACAATAAATAGAGCTTTTTTAAATGATAAAGGTTTTCAGCTATCGATAGAAGACAGCTATACAGCTCCTTTTTACAATGGTAATGTAAATGACGATAAGTTGTTAGCCTTAGTAGAAAAGCAAAAGCCTAAATGGATTTTCGTAAACATTGGTGGAGGTACTCAAGAAAAATTAGGGTTGTTTTTAAAAAATAATTTATCGTATTCTCCTGCCATATTATGTACTGGAGCGGCTTTAGCATTCAAAACAGGTAGACAAGTTAACGTGCCCGTTTGGGCAGACTATGTTTATTTAGGTTGGTTTATCAGATGCTTGTCCAATCCTAAAGTTTTTGTGCCTAGATATTTTAGTGGCTTTAAGCTTTTTACAATGATTTTAGTTAATAAGTCTAATAAGGTGGTGGCTAATAAAAATAATTCATAAATTCGCAACTTCTAAAAAGAAAGTAGCATATTTAAAAAAGAATAAATTCACAGAGTTCAATCAAAATGAAAAAAATACTGGTATGTGGCGCAGGTGGTTTTATAGGAGGACACCTTGTAAATAGATTAAAATCGGAGGGTTATTGGGTTAGAGGAGTTGATTTAAAAGAAAATGAATACGGAAATAATAATTCTGATGAGTTTGTTTTGGGTGATTTACGCGATCCAATTGTAGCACAAAATTCTGTCAGGGGAATAGATGAAGTATATCAGTTGGCTGCCGATATGGGTGGTGCTGGTTATATTTTTACTGGTGAGCATGATGCTGATGTCATGAATAACTCTGCGTTATGTAATTTAAATGTTCTTGGCGCTGCTCAAAAAGCGGGAGTTAAAAAAATATTCTATTCGTCCTCTGCTTGTATGTATCCAGAATACAATCAAATGGATCCGGACAATCCTAAATGTTCAGAAGATTCTGCGTACCCTGCAGCACCAGATAGTGAATATGGTTGGGAAAAATTATTTAGTGAAAGACTTTATTTGTCGTATCACAGAAATTATGGTATTGAAGTAAGAATTGCCAGATTTCACAATATTTTTGGTCCTCAAGGAACTTGGGATGGTGGTAAAGAAAAAGCACCAGCCGCTATGTGCAGAAAAGCTGCAGAAACCCAAGACGGAAGTTTTATTGAAGTATGGGGTGACGGTAAACAAACTCGTTCATTCCTATATATTGATGAATGCGTGGAAGCAGTGATTAGATTAATGAATTCTGATTTCACCGGACCAGTTAATATCGGTTCTGAAGAAATGATTTCTATAAATGATTTTGCCAAAATGGCTATAGCTATTTCAGGTAAAAATTTAGAAATAAAAAATATAGCAGGACCCACAGGAGTTAGAGGAAGAAACTCAGATAATAAATTATTGTCTGAAAAGCTTAATTGGGAACCTTCCCTTCCATTACTAGAGGGGATGAAAAAAACGTTCACTTGGATTGATGAACAGGTTAAATCTAGATAAAATATTTTACCTTATAAATAAAACCTCAGAACCTAAAAGTTTTGAGGTTTTTTTATACCCTTAAATTAACTATTTTACTTGCTTAAGATTTGTTTTGTAATTATTTTAATTACATTATAAAAAATCATAACTTGCCATTGATAGAAATCCAATTTAGAAACCAAAATTAAAGGTTTTTTAGGCATAAAATAAATGAATATTATTTATAACTTTTTAAAGCAATTTTCTCCCAAAGCAGAGGATGAAATCTATCGTGGACTTCCCGTTTTCTTGATGCTATTAGTATTACTTTCTATTCCTTTAACACATACAATTAATAGCGTGTGTTTGGTATTGTTGGTTGTAGGAACTTTAATTTTGTTAAAAAAGGATAAGTTTAAAATAAACAACAAACTGCTTTATCCTATAGCTCTATATGGATTAATGCTTTTTTCTTTATTTTGGACTATAGATAAAGACTTAACTTTCCCTGCTTTGTTAAAGGAACTTTCTCTCTTTATCATACCTATTTGTTTTTTATTATATGGTGGATTGTTAGCGCATCAAAAGCAATTACTATTAAAATATTACAGTTACGGCATCTTACTATATGCCATTTTTTATTTGATTAAGGCAGCTTTTAGGTATTCTATGTCTAATGATATTAGCGTTTTTTTAAATCATGAGTTAGTCACTAAAGATGTCAATGCTATACACGTTTCTGTATACATGGCCATTTCCTTTTTTTATTTTTATACTAAATCCGATAAAAAAAAATACGACTTAATTAGCATTGCCATTTTATTAATAATGGTGTTATTACTTTCATCAACAAACATTATAGTCACCTTTATCGCTTTAATAATTGTGTATCATTTGTTTTATTCAAAGGCATCAAAAAAAATGAGGTTAAAGAATCTACTAATTATTTTTGCATTGCTGATTTCTCTGGGGTTTATAGGGGAAATTAAAAATAAATTGCAGCAAGAATATGAAACCATAATGACAGACAGTACTGTTAATGATGTTATATCAAAAGGTAATAATACGTTTTATAATGTTAGTATAAAACAAGCATGGACAAATACGACTTTTAATCAAAATGATTTCTTTCCTGGTACAGCTTTTAGAGTTTATCAATTTAGAATATTTTTAGAGATGCTATATGATGACGCTATTTTTTGGAAGGGATATGGCTTGAACGCATCCTACCCTAAGATTGAAGCTAAAGGATTAAAATACCATATTTATTTAGGGAATGGTATTTCTGAAGGATATCAAAAAAAGAATTTCCATAACCAATATATTCAGAATTTTGCAGAATTGGGTCTATTTGGCTTTTTGATATTGATAATTATGTTAATTATAAACTTTAAAAGTGCTTATAAATCAAAAGATTTTGTTCATTTTGCTTTCGCATTTCTGATGATAAGTTTATTTTTGACAGAGTCATTTTTATGGCGACAAAGGGGAGTAACCTTTTTTACTATGATGTACTGTCTTTTTAATTCTGGAATTAGTTTAAATAGTTCCAAAACAGAATAAATTATATGAAAAGAATATTAATTACGGGGGCTGCTGGATTTTTGGGTTCGCATCTTTGTGATCGTTTTATACAGGAAGGATATTTTGTTATTGGAATGGATAATTTGATAACAGGTGACTTAAAAAATATAGAACATCTATTTAGAAATCAAAACTTTGAATTTTACCATCATGATGTAACCAAGTTTGTTCATGTCCCTGGTAAAATTGATTTCATTCTACATTTTGCCTCACCAGCAAGTCCGATAGACTATTTAAAAATTCCGATACAAACATTGAAAGTGGGTTCGTTGGGGACGCATAATCTTTTAGGATTGGCTCGTGTAAAAAAAGCTAGAATCTTAATTGCTTCTACATCGGAAGTATATGGGGATCCTTTAGTTCACCCTCAAACAGAGGATTATTACGGAAATGTAAACACTATTGGTCCTAGAGGAGTATATGATGAAGCAAAGCGTTTTCAGGAATCTATAACCATGGCCTATCATACTTTTCATGGTGTCGAAACAAGAATAGTTAGAATCTTTAATACTTATGGACCTAGAATGCGTTTAAATGATGGTCGTGTTATTCCTGCATTTATTGGACAGGCTTTAAGAGGAGAGGATCTCACTATTTTTGGGGATGGAAGTCAAACACGTTCGTTTTGCTATGTTACGGATCAAGTAGAAGGGATTTTTAGATTACTTCATTCAGACTATGTATATCCTGTAAATATTGGTAATCCAGATGAAATAACTATTAAAGATTTTGCGGATGAAATAATTAAATTAACAGGAACCAATCAAAAAGTGGTTTACCATCCTTTACCCATAAATGATCCGCTTCAAAGACAACCAGATATCACAAAAGCAAAGGAGATATTAGGTTGGAGTGCTAAAGTTTCAAGGGAAGAAGGAATGAAATTAACCTATGATTATTTTAAGTCTCTCTCTACTTCTGAGCTCTTAAAGGAAGAGCACAAAGATTTTTCAAAATATATTTTTTAATGAGGAAAAAGACAGGTAGATATTCAGGTTATATAAGACCCTTCTCTTATTTGTTAGATTTAATGGTAATAATTTTATTATCTGTTAAACTAATACCTGATAATTTACACAATTTATCGTATTACTTTTTTCTAATTATCGCGTGGATTTCTATTGCATATAATACGGGATTTTACGAGGTGTATCGCTACACTAAAGTTATTGAAATATTTGGAAAAATCATTAGGCAATACTTCATCTTTGTTATAATTAATTTTGCTTACGTTGGTTACTTTTCGAAATTTTCTGATGCTGAAGTAATCCTTCAATACGTTACTTATTCTATCTTAATCATTGCATTCAATAAACTCTTTTTCTACTATTTTTTAAGGAAATTTAGGGTTGTATTTGGAGGTAATTTTAGAAGAGTTGTTATCGTTGGAGATGGGAAATCAGTCGAGCAATTGACTCAATTTTTTAATGAAAATCCGGATTACGGGTATAAATTAATAAATGTATTTGATTTGGTTGAAAACAAAAAAGACCAAATTGAATCTTGTTTTGATTTTGTAATCAACGAAAAAATAGATGAGATTTATTGTTCTTTGTCTGATTTAACCAATACGGATGTGAATAAATTTATCGATTTTACGGATAATAACTTAAAGATATTGAAGTTTCTACCAGATAATAAAGAGATCTTATCTAGGAACCTTATTTTTGATTATTATGATTATATCCCCGTAATTTCTTTACGAAACATTCCGTTAGATGAAACAACAAATAAAATAATTAAACGATTATTTGATATACTTTTTTCTCTTATTATTATTTTGGGGGTATTATCTTGGTTAATCCCTGTTCTTGCGGTTTTAATTAGGTTGGAATCCAAGGGGCCAATTTTTTTCAGACAGAAAAGAAACGGATTGAATTATCACGAATTTGAATGCTTTAAGTTTAGATCAATGACTTTAAATGATATCGCTGATTTATATCAAGTTTCTAAAAATGATCCGAGAATAACGAAAATCGGGAGGTTTATTAGAAAAACGAGTATAGATGAATTGCCCCAATTCTTTAACGTTTTGTTAGGTGATATGTCGGTTGTAGGACCAAGACCTCATATGGTTAGTCACACGGAAATGTATGCTAAGAAAATTGACAAGTTTATGGTGAGACATTTTATAAAACCGGGTATTACGGGACTAGCTCAAACCAAAGGATTCAGAGGAGAAGTAGAAACCGATAAAGACATTATTTACAGAGTTAAATATGACATTTTTTATTTAGAGAACTGGTCACTGTTATTAGACATAAAAATAGTGTTCTTAACGGTCTATAATGCTGTTAAAGGAGAAGCTAAAGCTTATTAGAAAACATCGCTATTAATTAAATGTTTAATTTGATTATCTAAATTAAAAACAGATTGTGATGTTCGAAATATTCTAGTTTTCATCAGGTTTAGTTCGTGCTTTTCAATCTTTGAAATCAATTGAATTTTATGGTTTAAATCATCATAATTCCCTACTTTTGCAACCCAGCCTAATTCGTTTTCTTTTACTATTGATTCTCCTTCGCCCCCTCCAAAATAGAGAATCGGAAATCCTAATGCACCGTATTCAAAAATCTTAGAAGGAACCGAACCGTAAATTCTTGTTTTTAAAGGTACAATAGCAATGTCAAAGGGCGATAGGGTTTGGTGCAATTCATTTCTATCTAGCATCCCGTGAAAGAATAGTTTAACTTGCTTTTGACTTGAAATAAGGCGCTCTATTTGTGTTTTTTCTGCTCCATCACCGAATACATGTAATTCTACATTTAAGTCCTTTAAATCGATTTTTTCACAAAGTTCGAAAACACCTTGAGCTATACCTAAGAGGCCGGCATAAAATATTTTTACAGGTTGATCAAATGATGTTTCCAAGGGCATTGCTGTTATTTTATGGTCGGGGAAATTGCGGTATAGACTGCAATTTTTACTTGGGTAGACCTTATGTATATGAGTAATAATTTCGGTAGACTGCCCTAAAATTAGAGAAGCTTTTTTGTAGATAAAGCGTTCAAAAAAAAGCGAGCATTTATGTGAAAGGGAACCTTTTTTTAGAGCCTTTAATTCTATAGCTGCCAAGGGCCATAGATCGGATACATTTAAGATTATTTTTTTTCTTTTTAAAGAGAGGACTAGGACGGAAATGAAGGAAAGTAAAAGAGGGGGAGACTGTACTATTACTTTCTTGGGTGTTTTTTTGAAAAGCAAATAGGAAAATAGGCAAATTGAAAAGGATAAGACCGAAAACAGTCGGATGGCTATATTTTTACTAATACTAGGTAAAATCCAAAGCCGTTTTATGGTTATAGTTTCTCTATTTTCGGTTAGGTAAAATTTACCTTTATACTCAGGAAACAATTCACCTTTTGGGTAATTTGCTAGAGGGCAAACGACCGTTACTTTATAGTTATTTTGACTAAGTTTTAGGGCTAATTGTTCAATTCTATTAGCGGCAGCTCCTTTTTCTGGGGGATAATAATTGGATATAATAAGGATGTTTTCCATTTTATTTTTTCAAAAGGATATCGATAATTCGATTTGAGGCATTACCATCCCATAATGCTGGAATTCCTGCAGATTTTGACCCATTAGAAAGAAATTCCATAAATATTTTTTCTAAGTTATGAAAAGAAGTGCCTACTAATGTATTGGTTCCAATCGTTTGGGTTTCGGGTCTTTCGGTAGTATTGCGCATGGTAAAACAGGGGATGCCTAGAACGGTAGTTTCTTCAGAAATCCCACCGCTATCTGTAATAACAGCAAAACTATTTTTTATTAGAAACATAAAATTTAGATAGCCCTGAGGTTCCACAAAAAAAATATTCTTTAGGGTAAGTGGGTTGCTTCCTAAAATAGCTTTTGTTCGTGGATGAACGGGGAAGATTATTTTTTTCTGTTCTGTTAATTTATCAATCCCTTCTAATAAAGTGCGTAGTGAATTTTCTTCATCAACATTGGCGGGGCGATGTAGGGTGAGCACAACATAATTATCTTTTTCTAAAGCTAACTCAGACCAAAAACCAGGTGGTATAATTCGGTTTAGATTTTGATAGAGTGTATCGATCATCACATTACCTACAAAGTGAATATTTTGAGGATTGGCGCCATTATGTAATAAGTTATCGGAGGCTGTTGTTGAGGTTGTAAAGAAATAATCGGTGATGCTATCGGTAACAATACGGTTGATTTCTTCGGGCATGGTCATATCTCCTGAACGGATACCGGCTTCTACATGAGCCACATTTACATTCGCTTTTTTAGCTACAATAGCACAAGCCATAGTAGAATTTACATCCCCTACTACTAAAACTAAATCGCAAGGATTATGCAGTAGCTCTTGTTCGAAGGCAATCATAATAGCGGCGGTTTGAATGGACTGGGTGCCGCTTTTTACTTCCAAGTTGGCATGAGGTTCCGGAATATTCAGTTCTTCAAAAAAGGTATCACTTAGGTTTTTATCATAATGTTGGCCCGTGTGAACTAAACGAAAGGAAATGTCCACCCCTTCCCGTTGCTTTTGTTGAATTGCATTAATGATGGGCGCTATTTTTATAAAGTTAGGTCTCGCGCCGGCTACTATAGTGATTTTCATATTTTACTTTAATAAAGAAACAAACTGTTTCAGCTTTCCACTTTTACTACGATCAAGTTTTTCTTTTCGGATGAATGTAACTAGCAAGCCTTTTTCTAAATAGGTTGTAATGGCACTTTTAATATCTTCGATTTGGTTAAAAGTCAATTCCTCTTGGCTAACATATTCGATTTCAAAAGTATCAATTTTGGTTTGTTTAATGACAAATTCTTTTACGTTTCCATCATCTTTAATGATGCTTTTTGTTACATAATAAAAAGTGAGCCCTGGTGCTTTTTTACCGCTAGGTAGAAGCGCTACATCATTGGTTCTCCCGATTAATTTTTTTAGAATAGGTTTTTTAGGAGTGCTTTTCTCATCTAGTATCCCCGTATCCCCGATATCATATCGGATAAAGGGATGTGCTTTATTGTAGAGTGAGGTGATGACAATTCTTCCTTCTTTTCCATAGGGTAAAACGTTATTTTTCTCATCTACTATTTCGACGTATAAGGTTTCTGAGTTGATTTGCCATTCTCCAGAAGGATTTTGAAATGCAATCAAGTCGAGTTCGGAGGCACCATATTCATTAATTACCGGTACTCCAAATGCTTCTTCTAGTAATTTTTTGTCGTCATCAAAGAGCATTTCAGAGGTAACTACACAACATTTTAATGAGGGGCAACTGATTTTCAGGACTTTATTTTTTTGTTTTAAGAACTGTGCAAATAAAACGATAGAGCTAGTATAGCCATTGATATAATCAAATTTTTTCTGGTTGAATTGCAGGGCTATTTTTTCTAATTCGGAATCGGACAAGTCAAAAATGGGAAAACGGTAGCGGCTGCTCAGAAAGTCTTTAAAGCGCTCTTTGTAGTAGCCTGCTGCTCCTAAGGGGATTCCATAAAAACGGGCTTGTAACGAGGTGTTGAAATTGATGTTAAACCAACCAAATCGGTTGATGATATTGGCCCAGGTTAGGGCATGGCAATATTTATCCTTTGCAAAAATAAATGGGTCTCCGCTTGATCCAGAGGTTTTGTTAACATAAACATTTTTTAAAGTATAGCCGTTAGAGAGTCTTTGTGCTAAAGGTTTTTGAAAATCTTTTTTGGTCATTATGGGTAGCTGTTCCCAAGAGACATATCCATTTTCTCCTACTAGTTCCTTGTAGGTGTTGTTGTTTTGCAAGTGGAAATCTACAATTTGTTTTTTTAGTTCGGTACTATAGTTTTCATAATCGGCACTAGTAATTGCTTGTATTTTAGCAAAAGCCGTGATGGCTTTCTTCAGAGGAAAGCCGTTTAACTGTAGCGATGTATTGAAAAGATTGAACATTTAGGAAATAAAAAAAGGGCCAACAAAAGTCAGCCCTTAAAAATACTATTTTATTAGTATTAATTTTTCATAATCTTAATAGTTTCTGATTTACTTCCTGATTTAAATTCGAAGAAATAAAGGCCGCTAGCTAAATTAGAAATATCTACTGTATTTTCAATACCGTTGTATTCTTTAGTTAGCATCGTTTTACCTGTAATATCAGTAACTTTTAGGCTAAAAGCATCTCCTTGTTTAGCAGAAATAGAAACAATTGCATTTGCAGGATTTGGATATACTTTGAATGTATTTGAAGTAAATAATTGATTTGCTAAAGAGCCATCAAATCTAAAAACACCACCAGCGATATCTGTATCACTAAAGCCACCAGCCCATCCTAGGTTCTCATTAAGAAAAGCAATAGAAGTTCTTTGTGTTCCTGAATCATAATCGGTCCATGTAGCAGCGTTATCTGTGCTATATCCTGTATAAGATACAGCTGCTGTTCCTGTTCCTATAGTTCCATTACCAACTAAGATAGTAGTTCCTGGAATATAAGAAATATTGGCGTTGTATTGTGAAGTGTAGGTCACAAATGGAGACCAAGTTGTTCCACCATTGGTAGTACGGTATATTTTACGCCCTGAAACGGTAGTACCCGAAATAGTTCTTCCGATTAAGATACCATTGTTGGCATCACTAAAATATAAAGAACCTCCTGATGTTGCGGTAATACCACCACCAAAATCAGCAATTGGAGAGTTTAATCTTGTCCAAGTAACGCCCATATCGTTGGAGCGGTATATTTTTCCTTTAGCGGTAGGAATCCAAATATTACTGCCCGAATAGGCATAACTACCCGCATAAGCAAAATCACCACTTGTAAAAGTAGCGCTATTAAAAGCAGGTAAAGGGTCCCAAGTTTCTCCACCATCAGTAGAACGGTAAAATTCTAAGTGTGTATCCGTACTGTTTGCAGGATCCCCCCAAGCGATTCCATTATTGGCATCAAAGAAATGTACCCCATCACACCAAGAAGAAGTGTCACCGAATAACCCGATTGTTTGCACATTCCACGACTGACCACCGTCAATAGTTTTTGCTACACCACCTTGTCCTACAGTGTTATCAAAATAGCTGATCCAAGCGGTATCAGCATCTACAGGAATTAAATTTCCAATTTTTAAAGCAGGATCTCCGATATCAATAAATCCCGGAGTCCAAGTTACACCTCCGTCAGTAGTTCGAGTAAATTCTTGAACCGTTGCACCACCACCAGAACCATCATAGGCTAAGCCCCAAACGGTAGTTTCATTAACAATTTTAATATCATCAAGGCCTCTATATTGTGTAGCAAAACCAGTAGCTTGTTCCACCCATTGTGCATTTGATATAAATCCTATGGTAAGAAAGGATAAAGAGAGTAATAATTTTTTCATATTGATTGGTTTAATAATTAAGCTACTAAAGTAGAAAAAATTGAGCAAAAAAAAAATAATCAACTTACTTTTGCAAAACAATTAACAACTACAACCCATGAAAATTTTACTACTAGGTTCCGGCGGAAGGGAACATGCTTTGTCTTATAAGCTACTACAGAGTTCGAAATGCGAAAAACTTTTTGTTGCCCCTGGAAATGCAGGAACCGGAAAAATAGCCACCAATGTTCCTATAGATGTTAAAGATTTTGAATCTATTAAAGCCTTTGTAGTACAAGAAAAGATTGATATGGTTGTGGTTGGTCCTGAGGACCCTTTAGTTTTGGGCATCTATGATTATTTTAAAAACGATAGTTTATTAGGGGGGATTCCGGTTATTGGTCCGTCCCAGCAGGGAGCCCAATTGGAAGGTAGTAAAGAGTTTGCCAAAGAGTTCCTTATAAAGCATCAAATTCCCACAGCGGCCTATGATAGTTTTACTGCGGAAACGGTTGAAAAGGGATGTCGATTTTTGGAAACATTGCAGCCGCCCTATGTGTTGAAAGCTGATGGATTGGCGGCAGGGAAAGGTGTTTTGATTCTTCAGAATTTGGAGGAAGCTAAAACGGAGTTGCGCAATATGTTGGTCCATGCTAAATTTGGAGTTGCCAGTTCAAAAGTTGTTATTGAGGAGTTTTTGGACGGTATCGAATTGAGCTGTTTTGTATTGACGGATGGAAAACACTATAAAATTTTGCCAACGGCCAAAGATTACAAGCGCATAGGAGAAGGCGATACAGGTTTGAATACAGGAGGTATGGGCGCGGTTTCACCAGTGCCATTTGCAGATGAATTGTTGTTGGAAAAAATAGCGACCCGTATTGTCAAGCCCACTATAGATGGTTTACAGAAAGACGGTATTGAATATAAAGGGTTTGTTTTTATTGGGTTGATCGTTGTTAAGGGAGAGCCTATGGTGATTGAATATAACGTGAGAATGGGAGATCCGGAAACGGAAGTGGTGATGCCAAGAATTACTTCAGATTTAGTTACTTTGTTTGAGGCGGTTGCCCATCAAAAGTTGGATGAAGCTACTTTGGAAATTGATGAAAGAAGCGCAACTACTATCATGGTCGTATCTGGGGGCTATCCTGAAGAGTATGAAAAGGGATTTGAAATCACAGGTATTGAGCTTGTTGAAGACTCTTTGGTGTTTCATGCAGGGACTAGTTTGGTTGACGGGAAAGTAGTGACGAGTGGTGGAAGAGTCTTGGCGGTGACATCGTATGGTGCTACCTTCCAAGAGGCCATAAAAAAATCTTATCAAAATATAGAAAAGCTACATTTTGATAAGATGTATTTTAGAAAAGATATTGGCTTCGATTTACTTTAAGAACGAGTGCGCTGTAGTATCTTGGTTTTCTTCGTTGTTGTTTTGGTGCTTTTGTAATTCTTTACACCAGTAGATGATGTATCTAGCACAAACTAGCATCAGTGCCCAGCTAAAAATATTAGCCAACCACCAATTGCTTAATTCAAGGGTGCGTAACCAATCTAAAGGTTTGAATAAAAAGTCTACAAATAATGTTTGAATGCCTTCAAAAAATGCTTTCATTTTATAAAATGTTATATTTACCGTCACAAATGTATAAAATATCCACATGATAACAAGCGTTTTTAAAAAATCTACCATACTAAATTATTCCTTGGTGGTCGTTTTACTTTTGTGCTTTTTCTTTTTGCATCAAAACAGTGATTTGGTGTTGCCAGGAGTATCAAATGGAGCTATGGGAACCAGTACTTTGATAATCTTGTTGTTAGCTTCTTTTTTTCTGGTTAATTTCATGGTTAAAAAGAATGGATTGACGAAGGATAGTAGCTATACGATACTCTTTTTCTTGTTGTTTTTGATGTTATTTCCGGCGGTATTTTCTAATTCAAACGTATTGTTTGCCAACCTATTTTTGTTGTTATCGATGCGAAGATTGATGTCATTGCAATCTTTAAAAGCGCCAAAAGAGAAAATATTTGACGCTTCGATGTGGATCTTTATCGCCAGTTTATTTCATTTTTGGTGCATCCTATTTATCGTTTTAGTCTATATTTCAATTGTATTTCATGCATCGAGGGATTACCGCAATTGGTTGTTGCCCTTTGTGGCGTTTGTGGCTACGGCAGTGGTTTTTGTATTTGCGGCTTTGATTTTTGACCCGAGTTGGATAGATCACTTTAGAGGTCAGATGCAGATGAATTTTGAGTTGAATTATTTTGCTAACAATTATCAAAATGCGGCTTTATCTTTTTATGTGGTGGTGGCTTTGTATTTTGTCATGGCAATGGTATTTTCGATGACCAATCGACCTTTGATTTTGCAGGCGTCCTATAAGAAAATGATCTTTGCTTTTGTTATTAGCGCAGTTGTATTTGTGCTCTCTCCACAAAAGAATAATGTACTGTTGTTGTTTACTTTTATGCCTTTATCTTTGATGGCTACTAACAATATAGAATACTCTCAGAGCAAGATGTACCAGGAGATTGTATTATTGTTATTTATAGTGGGAAGCTTTACGGCTTTTTTTGCACAACTATAATTTACTACCGTAGGCTAAATCTCCGGCATCCCCGAGACCGGGCACGATGTAATTTTTCTCATTGAGTTTATCGTCTAAAGCAGCTACCCATAGGTGGCAATCGTGTGGCAAGTTCTCTTGAAGGTAGGCTATACCTTCGGGAGCGGCAATTACTATTGCGATATGTATTTCTTTTGGTTTTTGTTCGAGGTGTAGTTTATTCAATACGGCTACTATAGACTGCCCGGTGGCAAGCATGGGGTCAATTAGAATGAGGTTTTTGTTTTCGAATGAGGGAGCGGCTTGGTATTCTACTAGGATTTCGAATTTCTCATCGTTGTCATAGTGGTGACGGTAGGCGGACACAAAGCCATTTTCGGCGTTGTCGAATAGGTTCATGAATCCGGTGTGGAGTGCTAGTCCGGCTCTTAGAATAGAACATAATACTACGTGGTCAGCTATGGTTGTGGTATGTTTGATGCCTAGGGGCGTTTGCACTTCTATATTTTTATACGCTAAGGTTTTGCTTAATTCGTAGGCCATAATTTCGCCGATGCGCTCTATGTTTTTACGGAAACGCATGCTGTCTTTTTGGATGGTTACATCGCGAATTTGGGCTAAAAAATGGTTGAGAATACTGTTTTGTTCGGAGATATAGTGAATGTGCATGTAGCTGAAAATTTGTTTGTTTGGGTAAAAGTATAAAAAACTATCTTTGCAAATAAAATCGACACTTATGTTTTCACAATTTGCCTTTCCTATTTTCGAGCAAAGCATTAGAGATTATCACGTTATTGATGACGTATACCAACCGACTTTAAATCCATTTACCAAAGGAAGTATTGAGTATTTATTGTATGCCAAGAATTGGGTAGATACGGTTCAATGGCATTATGAAGATATCATTAGGGATCCGAATATCGATCCAGTGGCAGCTTTGGATTTAAAACGCAAAATAGATGCTTCTAATCAGGTTCGTACGGACATGGTGGAGTATATCGATAGTTATTTTCTTCAAAAACACCAAGACGTTCAGGTTAAAGCTGATGCTAAGATTAATACGGAGAGTCCGGCTTGGGCCATTGATCGATTATCGATATTGGCTTTGAAGATTTATCATATGAGTGAGGAGGCAAACCGAGCAGAAGCTACGGCAGAGCACCGTGCTAAGTGTCAAGAGAAATTGAATGTATTGTTGGATCAGAAGAGCGATATGTTTATTTCGATTAATGATTTGTTGACGGACATTGAAAACGGAGACAAATACATGAAAGTGTACAAGCAGATGAAGATGTACAATGACGATGATTTGAATCCGGTATTGTATCAAAACAAAAAATAATTAGACCTTACTTTTGTCTAAAACCACTACACATATAGCCGTCATACGCTTGTCTGCCATGGGCGACGTTGCGATGACGGTTCCTGTTATTAGGGCGGTTGTAGCCCAGCATCCTGAGTTGCATCTTACGATAGTCTCTAGGCCATTCTTTGCTCCTTTTTTTGAAGGAATATCGAAGGTGTCTTTTTTTGCTGTGGATGTACATGGGCGGCATAAAGGATTTAGGGGATTGTTGCGGTTGTATACTGATTTACGTCGTATAGAAATAGATGCGGTTGCTGATTTGCATAACGTACTGCGCTCTAAAGTGGTACGTACTTTATTTGCTTTGAGTGGCCAACGAGTGGCTTTTACGGATAAAGGTCGGGCTGATAAAAAAGCCCTGACTCGAGCGGTTAATAAGGTCTTTCAGCCGGTGCGTTCTATGTTTGAGCGTCATACCGACACTTTTGAGCGACTTGGGTATGCGGTCGATTTGGCCCAACCATTCTTTCCACCACCTGCTGAATTGGAAGCGGCTACTTTGGCCGTATCGGGAGCAAAAGAGGACTTGAGATGGATTGGAATTGCGCCTTTTGCGCAGTATGAGAGTAAAGTATATCCTTTGGACTTGATGGAGCAGGTGATGGCTCAATTGGCATCCACTTCGAAGTATAAAATATTTTTATTTGGAGGAGGAGCTGAGGAAGTTGCGCAGTTGACGGCTTTGGCTGCGGATTATGCTAATGTGGTTGTCGTGGCAGGTAAACTTAGATTGCCGCAAGAATTGCAATTGATCTCCCAGTTGGATGTTATGTTATCGATGGACAGTGGTAATTCGCATATTGCGGCTATGCTAGGCGTTCCTTTGGTGACCTTATGGGGGGCGACACATCCTTACACAGGATTTAAACCTTTTGAGCAACCTATGGAAAACTGTTTGGTTTCTGATAGAGAACGCTATCCTTTATTGCCGACCTCTGTTTATGGAAATAAAATCGTGGCGGGCTATGAAGAAGCGATGCGGACTATAGCTCCTGAGACGGTTGTTTCGCGAATTCGTACTATTATATCATAAAAAACTCCTCAATTTGAGGAGTTTTTAGTTTTTATACATCATCGTAATCAACATAGACTTCGGGTGATGTTGGATGGGCTTGACAGGTGAGGATTAACCCTTCTGCTATTTCATTATCGGTTAGGATGGCGTTCTTTTTCATCTCGGCGGTACCTGAAGTAATGCGGGCAAGGCAGGAGCTACAAATTCCCCCCTGGCATGAATAGGGCGCATCTACTCCTTGCTTAAGCGCAGCTTCTAATATCGTTTGTTTTTGCGACATTTCGAAGGTTGTTTCTTCGTCGTCTACTAGCACGGTGATTTTGGTATGTCCGGTTGCATTGTTTGCCGCAGCGGTTTCTTTGCTAGCTGCGGTAGAGAACAATTCGAATTTGATGTTCTTGTCGGCGATGTTGTGTTCTTTTAGCACAGTAGTTACGCCGTTGATCATCTCTTCTGGGCCACAGAGGTAGAATTTATCGAATTCTTTTTCTTTGTGTTTGTTGTTCAATATGAAATTAACGGCAGCTTTATCGATACGGCCGAAGAGTTCGTTTTCCACTTTAATTTGGGTGTAGGCATAGTGCACGAAGAAGCGTCCGACGTATTTGAGTTGGAGTTCGTGCAATTCGGCATGGAAGATGGTTTCGTCTGTATTTTTATTTCCGTATACAAGGACAAAAGTACTTTTTGGTTCGTTTTCTAGGACTGATTTCAAGATGGCCATCACGGGTGTGATGCCGCTACCAGCCACAAATGCTGCATAGTTTTTTTGGTTAGAGAAATCAGGTTCGAAGGTAAATCTACCTTCGGGTTGGCTTACTTCTAGGATATCGCCTGTTTTTAGGTTTTCGTTAGCGAATTTAGAAAAGTGTCCGTTTTTAACGGCTTTGATTGCAATGCGTAATTCGCCGCTATTGGGAGCACTACAAACCGAATAAGCTCTGCGTATTTCTTGCCCGTCTAATGTCAGTTTGAGGTTGACGTATTGTCCGGCGGTGTATTGGTAGGCCGCTTTTAATTCGGCTGGAATGGTAAAGGCAATAGAAATCGCGCTAGGAGTTTCTTGCTTTACTTCTTTGATGTGTAATTTATAAAAGGCTGACATGAACTGTATTTTTTGCAAAGATACTAAAGAATTGCGGTAAGTTTAAATCAATTTGGCCAAGGATTTTGGAATGGGTTTATATAGGGCTAAATAGGCTTAAGGTAAACTTAAGCATGCTATATCCATGCTATATCCATGCTATATCTATGCTATATCATAAAATTATATCTAATGTAATTTAGCGGTTGGGTACGGTGCATAAAGAGTATATCTAGCATAAAAAATACATACCTAAAAAACTTATGTATATAAAAAACTTATGTATATTTGTTTTTTTAAAAATGGAGCTGCGATGAAACAATCACAATTGTACAAGGGGAGTTTGGCGACGATCGTCATGAAGTTGCTGGAGGAAAACGGCAGGATGTATGGGTATGAGATTACTCAAAAGGTTAAGGAAATTACTAATGGCGAGTTGAAAATCACGGAGGGTGCTTTGTATCCCGCTTTGCATAAGTTGGAAGCCGAAGGTGTTTTAGAGGTTGAGGTTGCCCAAGTGGACAATAGAGTTCGGAAGTATTATAAGTTGACTGAAAAGGGGACTACTGAAACGGTGAATCGACTGGCGGAGTTGGAGGATTTTATTCGGAATATGCAAACGTTGGTACAACCTAAATTAGAGTATTAGCCATGAACTTAACCAAAGAAGAAATACAGTTTATAGACACCTACTTACTTAAGAGTGAAGTGTTTTATGTGGATATTCGTCAGGAGATGATCGATCATGTGGCTACCGCTGTGGAGGCAATGATGGCAGAGGAAGGTCTTGATTTTTATGATGCTTTCAAAGCCTATATGGTGGTGCATAAAAAGGAACTTTTGAAGAACAACGTGATTCGATGGAAGTTTTCTTGGGATGTGATAAGGCAATTTGGGTTGTTTTTGATTAAGCCCTTCCAATTGGTTATCGCCGTCCTTTTCTTTTTCTTGTTTCGATATGTGGATGTTAACCGTTATTTTTCGGATGGATTTACGGTGTCTAATTTATTTTTTGTTTTGGTGATGGGGTTGGTATTGTTTCAGCTTTGTTATTTCCAATTGTACCTTAAGAA
>CANFZC010000011.1 GCA_947451475.1 Flavobacteriaceae bacterium
GGAGGTTTAGAGTGTGGTAAGTGTCACTACTAATAAAATTATTAAGAAGCTAATATTTATATACGATGTCATCGAACAAAAAATACTGGAAAAGTGTTGAGGAGCTAAAAGAAAATAGTTCTATTGTTGAGACGCTTAGAAATAATGAATTTGTGGAAGCAATTCCTACTGAGGATTTCTTATCCGATAAAGAGTCATTATCTTCTTCATCAACAACTCGTCGTGATTTCTTGAAATACGTTGGATTTAGTACGGCGGCTGCTACCCTAGCGGCCTGTGAAGGGCCAGTACACAAGTCAATCCCTTACGTTTTACAGCCAGAGCAAATCATCCCTGGAGTGGCAGATTATTATGCAACTTCAATGTTTGATGGTTATGATTTTGCCAACTTGTTGGTAAAAACACGCGAAGGTCGTCCAATCAAAATTGAAAATAATACTATAGCTGGAGCTAAGTTTGCTGCTAACGCCAGAGTTCATGCATCTGTTTTATCAATGTATGACAGCTTGCGTTTGAAAGGAACTAAAGTGAATCAGAAAAATGCTAATTGGCAAGAAGCTGATTTGAAAATAAAAGCTAGTCTAGCCGACGCGAAAGCAAAAGGTGGGCAAGTAGTATTATTAACTGGTACTTTAGCCAGTCCATCTACTGAAAAATTAATTGCTGAATTTATTGCAAAAAACCCAACTGCTAAACATGTTATTTATGACGCTGTATCTGAATCAGCTGCCTTAGACGCATTTGAAGCAGCCTACGGTGAAAGAGCTTTAGTAGATTATGATTTTTCTAAAGCAAACACTATTGTTTCTTTAGATGCTGATTTCTTAGGAGATTGGCAAGGTGGAGGTTTTGACTCAGGTTATGCGCAAGGAAGGATTCCTCAAGCAGGAAAAATGTCAAAACACTTTCAGTTTGAAGCTAACATGACATTGTCTGGAGCTGCGGCTGACAAGCGTGTTGCAATGAAGATTGCCGATCAAAAACAAGCTTTAGTTAAAATATACAATGCAATTACTGGGGCATCTATTGCTACAGGTAAAATTGCAAATGAAGATGTTGTAGCGAAAGCAGCGCAACAATTGAAAGCTGCTGGCGCTAAAGGTCTTTTAGTGTCAGGAATCCAAGATAAAAATGCTCAATTAGTAGTTTTAGCAATTAATGCTGCTTTAGCTAGTGAAGCTTTTTCTACTATTGGAACCCGTCAAATCAGAAAAGGGTCCAATGAAAAAGTGGCTCAGTTGATTTCCGATATGAATGCTGGAAGTGTTCATACGTTAATCATGAGTGGAGTTAATCCAGTATACACTTTAGCAGACAGTGCTAAATTCGTAAGCGGATTGAAGAAAACTACATTATCCGTTGCTTTCTCTTTAAAAGAAGATGAAACGGCCTCGATAACTACTATAGCAATTCCTGCGCCTCATTATTTAGAGTCATGGAATGATTTGATGTTGACTAAAGGAACATATTCTTTAACTCAGCCTACTATACGTCCATTATTTAGCTCAAAACAGTTCCAAGAAGGATTGATGTCATGGAATGGAAATGGAGCTTCTTATTATGATTATTTGAAAGCTAATGCTGCTGGTTTTACAGGGGCTACCGCATGGAATAAAGCCGTACATGACGGTGTAGTTGTAGGTGCTCCGGTAGGAGTAGCAGGAGGTTCTGCAGATTATGCAGCCGCAGCAAATTCCTTGGCACAGTCTAAAGCAACTAAAGATTTTGAATTAGTACTATATACTAAGACAGGTTTAGGAGATGGACAACAAGCCAATAACCCGTGGCTACAAGAGTTTCCTGATCCAATTACAAGAGTGTCTTGGGATAATTATGTTACCGTTTCTCAAGCTGATGCTAAAACCTTAGGTTTAGAAAATAAAATTGTGGCAAACGGTGGTCTTAACGGAAGTAATGCTACAATTACGGTTAACGGAGTTAAATTAGATGTTCCTGTTATTGTTCAACCTGGACAAGCAGTTGGTACTTTAGGTTTAGCTTTAGGTTACGGTAAAAAAGCCGCTTTAAAAGAAGATATGCAAGTAGGTGTAAATGCCTATGCTCTATATAACAACTTCAATAATGTTCAATCAGCTTCAATTGTAAAAGCTGGAGGTGAGCACGAGTTTGCTTGTGTTCAATCTCAAAAAACATTGATGGGTAGAGGAGATATTATTAAAGAAACTACCTTAACCATCTTCAGTACTAAAGAGGCTAAAGAATGGAATGAAGTTCCTATGGTTTCTTTAGACCATAAAGAAGTAGAAGCAACTAAAGTTGATTTATGGGAATCGTTTGATCGTTCAGTAGGACATCATTTCAATTTGTCAATTGACTTAAATGCTTGTACGGGTTGTGGAGCTTGTGTTATTGCTTGTCATGCTGAAAACAACGTACCAGTTGTTGGTAAATCCGAGGTAAGAAGAAGTCGTGATATGCATTGGTTGCGTATCGATAGATACTATTCTTCTGAGGATACTTTTGCTGGAGACAATGAGAAAAAAGAAAACTTCAACGGACTATTTGGTAAAAAAGGTTCACTAGGTGGTTTTGGCGAAATGGAGCATCCTGCGGATAATCCTCAAGTAGCATTCCAACCGGTAATGTGTCAACATTGTAACCACGCACCTTGTGAAACGGTTTGTCCTGTGGCTGCTACATCTCATGGTCGTCAAGGTCAAAACCAAATGGCTTATAACCGTTGTGTAGGTACTCGTTACTGTGCAAACAACTGTCCGTATAAAGTACGTCGTTTCAACTGGTTCTTATATAATAACAATGACGAATTTGATTTCCATATGAATGATGATTTAGGGCGTATGGTTATTAATCCAGATGTAAACGTTCGTTCTCGTGGAGTAATGGAGAAATGTTCAATGTGTATTCAAAAAACACAATTGACAATTCTAACTGCTAAACGTGATGGAAGAGAAGTTAATGTTGATGAATTCCAAACGGCTTGTTCTGCAGCATGTACCACAGGTGCAATGGTATTCGGAGATGTGAACAACAAAGAAAGCAAAGTAGCTAAGTTAGCTGAAGATAAAAGAATGTATCATTTGTTAGAGCATGTGGGTACCAAACCAAATGTATTCTACCACGTGAAAGTTAGAAATACCTAGTACAAAAAATAATTAATTAAGAAACAATATAAAGGATTATGTCGTCTCATTACGAAGCACCCATTAGAAAACCTTTAGTTATAGGTGATAAAACTTATCACGATGTAACTGTAGATGTAGCTGCTCCTGTAGAAGGAAGAGCAAATAAGCAATGGTGGACTGTATTTACTATCGCATTAATAGCGTTCCTTTGGGGAATCGGTTGTATAGTTTACACAATCTCTACCGGTATTGGTTCATGGGGATTAAATAAAACAGTTGGTTGGGCTTGGGATATTACCAATTTCGTTTGGTGGGTAGGTATCGGTCATGCCGGAACACTTATTTCTGCCGTTCTATTATTATTCCGTCAAAGATGGAGAATGGCCATTAACCGTTCTGCTGAAGCAATGACGATATTCTCAGTAATCCAGGCGGGTTTATTTCCAATCATTCACATGGGTCGTCCTTGGTTAGCCTACTGGGTAGTGCCAATTCCTAATCAATTCGGATCACTATGGGTGAATTTTAACTCACCGTTACTTTGGGACGTATTTGCAATCTCTACTTATTTATCAGTATCATTAGTATTCTGGTGGACTGGTTTATTACCCGATTTTGCAATGTTAAGAGACAGAGCCGTTACGCCGTTTGCTAAAAAAATCTATACTATCTTAAGTTTTGGTTGGAGTGGAAGAGTAAAAGACTGGCAACGTTTTGAAGAAGTATCGTTGGTATTGGCTGGTTTAGCAACGCCTTTAGTACTTTCAGTACACACTATTGTATCCTTTGACTTTGCTACTTCTGTAGTTCCAGGTTGGCATACAACCATTTTCCCTCCTTACTTCGTTGCAGGAGCAGTTTTCTCAGGATTTGCAATGGTAAATACCTTGTTGATCATTATGAGAAAAGTTTCAAATCTTGAAGCCTATATTACCATTCAACATATAGAGTTAATGAACATTGTAATCATGATTACAGGTTCGATTGTGGGTGTTGCCTATATTACTGAGTTATTTGTAGCTTGGTATTCAGGTGTAGAGTATGAACAATACGCTTTCTTAAACAGAGCAACAGGACCTTACTGGTGGGCTTACTGGTCAATGATGACTTGTAACGTATTCTCACCTCAGTTCATGTGGTTCAAAAAATTAAGAACTAGTATCATGTTCTCTTTCATTATTTCTATTGTTGTTAATATAGGGATGTGGTTTGAGCGTTTCGTAATCATCGTAACGTCGTTACACAGAGATTACCTGCCTTCTTCATGGACGATGTTCCAACCAACATTTATAGATATTGGAATTTTCATTGGTACTATTGGTTTCTTCTTTGTTTTATTCCTTTTATACGCGAGAACATTCCCAGTTATTGCTCAAGCAGAGGTAAAAACAATCTTGAAATCTTCAGGAGAAAATTATAAAAGACAAAGAGAATTAGAAGGTCATAATCATTCAGATAAACATTAATAGTTGCTATGAGTAGTAATAAAGTTATACACGCTATATACAATGATGATGATGTATTGATGGATGCAGTTCACAAAACGAGAGCCGCTCATCATCACATTGAAGAAGTTTTCACTCCGTTTCCTGTTCACGGTTTGGATAAAGCTATGGGGATTGCTCCAACTAGACTAGCCATTTGCGCATTCATCTATGGATGTATTGGTTTATCGGTAGCGACAACCATGATGAATTATATTATGATTCAAGATTGGCCGCAGGATATTGGTGGTAAGCCTAGTTTTGCATACTATCAGAACATGCCGGCTTTCGTGCCAGTGATGTTCGAGATGACCGTATTTTTTGCAGCGCACTTAATGGTTATTACTTTTTATATGAGAAGTAAATTATGGCCGTTTAAACAGGCTGAAAATCCAGATGTAAGAACTACTGATGACCATTTCTTAATGGAAGTTTCAGTTAAAGACAACGAAGCTGAATTGGTGAAGTTTTTTGAAGAAACGGGAGCAATAGAAGTTAAAGTAATTGATAAGCATTAATATTAGATATGAAAAGTTTACTTAAAACAGCAGTATTATTAGGTATCATTGTTTCCTTTTCATCATGTCATGATAAATCGAAACCAAACTACCAGTACATGCCCAACATGTATGAATCGGTAGCTTATGAAACTTATTCAGAATCTAGTGCTTTCAACTCGCCAACAGGTTTGCATGGTAAAGAAGGACAACTTCCTCCAGTAGGGTCTATTAAAAGAGGTTTCATTCCTTATGAAATTCCTAATACAACCGCTGGTTATGATTTCGCAAAAGCTACGCTAAAATCACCACTTGATTCTACAGCGGTAGATATGGAAAAAGCACAAGGGTTGTTTGAAATTTATTGTGCGATATGCCACGGAAATGCTGGTGACGGTCAGGGTAAATTGGTGAAACAACAAAAATTCCTTGGGGTTCCAAATTACAAAGACAGACAAATTACAGAAGGAAGTGTATACCACGTTCAAACTTATGGTTTAAACTCAATGGGTTCGTATGCGAACCAATTGAGCCAAGAAGAACGTTGGATGGTTGCGGCCTACGTAATGGAGCTTAGAAGCAAATTATAATTGTAGAATAAACTGATTGTTATAGATATGTATACCTTTTCAAGTAAATTAAAAACTTTTTCTTTCGTCTTAATGCTCGTAGGAGTGTTAGGAATTGGGTATGGTTTTTTTACCGCACCAAAAACAATTCAAGACGTAGAAACGATACTTGCTTCTGAAAGTCATGAGCACGGAGCGGCTCACAATGCACATGCCGTTGAAATACACGACGTAAAAGCTGAAGCAGAACACCAAGAACACTTAGAACACGTGTTCCACCAATTACAGAATAAACCATGGGCTGCTTTATATGTGGCTTGTATCTTTATAATGTTGATATCAATGGGTGCTTTAGCATTCTACGCTATTCAACAAGTGGCGCAGGCAGGATGGTCACCGGTATTATTTAGAGTAATGCAGGGTGTAACTTCTTATTTAGTTCCTGGGTCTATTATTTTCTTTTTACTATTAGTGCTTTCTGGTTTACACTTCAACCACTTATTTACATGGATGAATGAAGGAGTTACCGTAGTAGGTAGTAAAAACTACGACCACATGATTGCGGGCAAATCAGGCTATTTAAATTTCCCATTCTGGATCATCAGAGCGGCTATATTTATTGGTGGATGGAATCTTTACCGTTACTTATCTCGTAAAAATTGCTTAGCGCAAGATGAAGCTACTGATAATACATTCTATAAAAAGAATTTCAAAATGTCAGCGGCGTTCTTAGTATTTTTTATTGTGTCTGAATCTATCATGTCTTGGGACTGGATTATGTCATTAGACCCTCATTGGTTCAGTACATTATTTGGATGGTATGTATTTGCAAGTTTTTTTGTGAGCGGTATCACTACTATTCAATTAGTAACAATTTATTTAAAATCTAAAGGTTATTTAGAAAACGTGAATTCTAGCCACATACATGATTTATCTAAATTCATGTTTGGTATCAGTGTTTTCTGGACCTATTTATGGTTCTCTCAATTCATGTTGATTTGGTATGCAAACATTCCTGAAGAGGTGACCTATTTCAAAATGAGAATAGAACATTTCAATTTACCATTCTTTGGTGCCTTCGTTTTAAATTTCATTATTCCAATATTACTTTTAATCAATACCGATTTCAAACGTATCTACTGGATTATTGTCATGGCAGGTATCATTATCTTATTCGGACATTATGTTGATTTCTTCAACATGATTATGCCTGCGACTGTAGGAGACCAATGGTTTATAGGAGTTCCGGAGATAAGTGCGTTAATGTTCTTTATTGGATTATTTATTTTTGTAGTGTTCACGACATTAACAAAAGCTCCTTTGGTTCCAAAACGCAATCCTTTCATTGAAGAAAGTAAACATTTTCATTATTAATATTTAAAGTAAATCTCAAATGACAACTCTTTTGGTACTTATAGTTGTAGTTTTATTAGCAGTTGCCTTGTGGCAGTTAACTAAAATTTTCGACTTAACTCAAGTAGGTGGAAATGTTAATACCACTCAAGTGGCAAACGATAACGATAACAAAGTTAATGGTTATTTAATGTTCGGGTTTTTGTGTTTCATTTACCTTACTACTATTTTCTGTTTGTGGAACTACAGTAAGTTTCCTTTAATTGGTGATTCTGCTTCAGCTCATGGTCCGCAAGTTGACAACTTAATGGTAATTTCTTTGGTATTAATTTTCTTTGTACAAACCGTTACTCAAGCATTATTACATTACTTCGCATTCAAATACAGAGGAAGACAAGGTCAAAAAGCACTTTATTTTGCCGACAATAATAAGTTAGAATTTATTTGGAGTGTTATCCCAGCGATTGTATTAGCGGGCTTAATTCTATACGGACTATACGATTGGACAAATATTATGTTTGTTGATCAAAAAGATAAAGATGAAGCTATCGTTATTGAATTATATGCACAGCAATTTAAATGGGAAGCTAGATACTCTGGAGCAGATGATGTTTTGGGTAAAGCCAATGTACGTTATATTGAAGGGGTAAATAACCTAGGGGTGGATTTATCAGATCCAAATGCACAAGACGATTTTACTTCAACTGAATTGCATTTACCAAAAGGTAAAAGAGTTATCTTCAAAATGCGTTCGCAAGATGTGTTGCACTCTGCATACATGCCTCACTTTAGAGCACAAATGAACTGTGTGCCTGGAATGGTTACTCAATTTTCGTTCATTCCTACAGTAACTACTGCGGAGATGAGAGAAAAACCAGCTATGATTGAAAAAGTTGCAGAGATTAATAGTATTAGAGCTAAGAAAAGTGAAGCATTAGTAGCGGGTGGTCAACCGGCTCTTGATCCTTACACATTTGATTTTTTATTATTGTGTAATAAAATTTGTGGGGCTTCTCACTACAACATGCAAATGAAAATTGTAGTAGATTCTCCTGAAGAATATAAAGCTTGGTTAAAAGAAAATCAAGATAAAACGATTGTTTCAGCAGTAAAAAATGCAGCAGCGGAAGCTAAAAAAGCAGAAGCACCAGCAACATCGAAAGACTCAACTGCTCCAAAAAGCAAAGACACTACTGTAGTTGCTTCAGCAGAAATGAAATAAATAATAAAATTTAAAAGTTAACCTATATGTCAGCAGAAGCTCACAACCACGATCACAGTCACGACCACGAACACCACCATAAGGATACGTTCATTACTAAATACATTTTTAGTATTGACCACAAAATGATTGCCAAGCAGTATTTGATTACGGGAATCGTTATGGGTATTATTGGAGTAGGTATGTCTATGCTTTTCAGAATGCAATTAGCGTGGCCAGAGGAATCTTTCAAAATTTTCAGTTTCTTCCTTGGAGAAAGAATGGCCCCAGGTGGAGTAATGAATAATGAAACCTATTTAGCGCTAGTTACTATACATGGTACTATCATGGTATTCTTTGTATTAACCGCGGGTCTAAGTGGTACATTCAGTAATTTGCTTATTCCACTGCAAATCGGTGCTCGAGATATGGCGTCTGGTTTCCTAAACATGGTATCCTATTGGTTATTCTTTGTATCAAGTGTGGTAATGGTATGTTCCCTATTCGTTGAATCAGGCCCTGCCTCAGCGGGATGGACCATATATCCTCCTTTAAGTGCCTTGCCGCAAGCGATTTCGGGTTCAGGTACTGGGATGACGCTTTGGTTAGTTTCGATGGCGATTTTCATTGCAGCTTCATTATTAGGTTCATTGAATTATATTGTAACCGTTATTAATTTAAGAACAAAAGGAATGTCAATGACAAGATTGCCTTTGACTATCTGGGCGTTCTTTATTACAGCAATTATCGGAGTTATTTCGTTCCCTGTATTATTATCGGCTGCCTTGATGTTAATAATGGACAGAAGTTTTGGTACTTCGTTCTTCCTTTCAGATATCTACATCGCTGGCGAAGTTTTACATTACCAAGGGGGTTCTCCTGTATTATTCGAACATTTATTCTGGTTCCTAGGACACCCTGAAGTATATATCGTATTATTACCGGCCTTAGGAATCACTTCAGAGGTTATTGCAACCAACTCTCGTAAACCCATCTTCGGTTACAGAGCGATGATCATGTCAATCATTGCTATTGCATTCTTGTCAACAATCGTTTGGGGTCACCACATGTTCATCTCAGGGATGAATCCATTCTTAGGTTCGGTATTTACCTTCACAACATTATTGATTGCTATTCCGTCTGCGGTTAAAGCCTTCAACTACATTACTACCTTATGGAAAGGTAACCTACAATTAAACCCTGCAATGTTGTTTTCAATCGGATTGGTTTCAACATTCATTACAGGAGGTTTAACAGGTTTGATTCTTGGAGATAGTACTCTTGATATTAATGTACACGATACGTATTTTGTAGTAGCGCATTTCCACTTAGTAATGGGTATTTCTGCTCTTTACGGAATGTTCGCAGGTATCTACCATTGGTTCCCTAAAATGTTCGGTAGAATGTTGAATAAAAACTTAGGGTATGTGCACTTCTGGGTTACCGCAATTTGTGCTTACGGTGTATTCTTCCCAATGCACTTCATCGGTATGGCTGGATTACCAAGAAGATATTATACAAACACCAACTTCCCGCTATTTGATGATTTACAAAATGTAAACGTTATCATTACCTCATTTGCATTAGTAGGTGGAGCGTTCCAATTGGTATTCCTTTACAACTTCTTTAGTAGTATTTTCTACGGTAAGAAAACAGTTCAAAATCCATGGAGATCAAATACGTTAGAGTGGACTGCTCCAATCAAACACATCCACGGTAACTGGGAAGGTGATATTCCAGAAGTACACAGATGGCCTTACGATTATAGTAAACCAGGTCACGATGAAGATTTCGTTCCTCAAAATGTACCAATGAAAGAAGGTGAAGAAGTATTACACCACTAATTCTTTCTCTTAGATATATAATAAATGCCTTTCCTAATCGAAAGGCATTTTTATTTGCAATCAACTTTGTTATATATTTGTACTATGAACGATAACCTCAATCCTACTAATTCTAATTTCAATCCAGAAGAACTTGACCTTGAAAAGAAGTTAAGACCGCTTTCCTTTGATGACTTCACCGGACAAGAACAGGTCTTGGAAAATTTAAAGGTTTTTGTTGAAGCGGCTAACCAACGTAATGAAGCGCTAGACCATACGCTTTTTCACGGGCCTCCAGGGTTAGGAAAAACAACACTAGCCAATATATTAGCAAATGAATTAGGGGTCGGAATTAAAATCACTTCGGGCCCAGTACTCGATAAGCCAGGTGACCTAGCGGGTTTATTGACCAACCTAGAAGAACGGGATGTATTGTTCATTGATGAGATTCACCGTCTCAGCCCCGTAGTAGAAGAATATTTATATTCGGCTATGGAAGATTTCAAGATTGATATCATGATTGAGTCAGGACCCAATGCAAGAAGCGTCCAAATTAACTTAAATCCATTTACCTTAGTGGGTGCAACAACCCGCTCGGGATTGCTTACAGCTCCTATGAGAGCGCGTTTCGGAATTCAGAGCAGATTGCAGTATTATAACACCGAACTTCTTACCACCATCGTCCAACGTAGTTCTAGTATTTTAAAAATGCCCATCACTATGGAAGCCGCTATCGAAATAGCCGGTAGAAGTAGAGGAACACCCCGTATAGCCAATGCCTTACTGCGCAGAGTGCGTGACTTTGCCCAAATAAAAGGAAACGGCAAAATTGATATCGAAATTGCCCGCTTTTCCCTAAAAGCTTTACATGTTGATGCGCACGGCTTAGACGAAATGGACAACAAAATCCTAACCACCATCATTGAGAAATTCAAAGGCGGACCAGTAGGATTATCTACATTAGCAACCGCCGTATCCGAAAGTGGCGAAACCATAGAAGAAGTATACGAGCCATTCTTAATCCAAGAGGGTTTTATCGTGAGAACACCCAGAGGTAGAGAAGTTACCGAGAAAGCCTATACACACCTAGGCAAAATCAAAACCAATATCCAAGGAGGTTTATTTTGATCAACAACAAAGAAAAATATACCCAATTTATTAAAACCGAAGCCCAACGCCTCGGTTTTTTGTCTTGTGGCATCTCTAAAGCGGGCTTCCTAGAACAAGAGGCACCTCGTTTGGAAAAGTGGTTAAAGCAAAACCAACATGGATCCATGAGTTTCATGGAAGAGCATTTTGATAAACGCTTAAATCCAACCCTCCTAGTAGATGATTCAAAAAGCGTCATCTCGTTGCTACTCAATTATTATCCAGCCGAAATTCAAAACCAAGACAGTTACAAAATCTCTAAATACGCCTACGGCAAAGACTACCACAATGTCATCAAACGCAAAGTGATCAAATTGCTCAAGTCCATCAAAAGAGAAATAGGGGACGTCTCCGGAAGAGCCTTTGTAGATATTGCCCCCATCATGGATAAAGCGTGGGCCGCCAAAAGTGGTTTAGGATGGATCGGTAAAAACAGCAACCTGCTAACCCAAAAAGTAGGGTCCTACTATTTTATAGCCGAATTAATCATCGATTTAGAATTACAATACGACCATCCAACGACCGACCATTGCGGTACTTGCACGGCCTGCATTGATGCTTGCCCTACTCAAGCCATCATCGCGCCCTATGTAGTCGATGGCAGCAAATGCATTTCCTATTTCACCATAGAGCTAAAAGAAAACATGCCTCTCGAAATGAAAGGTAAAATGGACGATTGGATTTTTGGCTGCGACGTCTGTCAAGACGTTTGTCCCTGGAATAAATTTTCAAAACCGCATAACGAACCGGCTTTTAATCCCTATCCTGAACTACTCTCGTATTCCAAAAAAGACTGGGAAGAAATTACAATGGATACTTTTACAAAAGTATTCACCAATTCACCCCTTAAACGAACCCAATTCGAAGGATTAAAACGAAATATAAATTTTATAAAGTAGATTCTCTAGCGACAATAGCAGTGTCCAATTCAATCGTTCGGGGAACAAACCCTTTCATTTCTTTGCGGGCATTCATTTCTTCTAATAGCAGTCCAAAAGATTGAACCCCCATCTCAAAACTAGGCTGGTCTACGGTACTCAACTTTGGCGTAATCACCTGCGACATAAACCAGTTGCTAAATCCGATCACTTTAACTTGTTCAGGGACGTTAATAGAAACTTCATTAAAATGTGCCAAGACACCTACCGCAACCAAATCGGTAATCACAAAAATACCATCCACATCAGGATGCTCCTTGGCAATCTGCTCCGCAAACGCTTTTCCCTCTTCAAAGGTTACATTTTTGCAGGTATAAACCAATTTGGAATCAAATGGGATGTCATACTTCTCCAGCGCTTTTTTATAGCCTAAAAATCGATCTATGGCGTTTTGTGGATTTACAGGACCTCTAATATGGGCAATCTTTTTACATCCCTTCAAGATCAAATGCTCCACTGCATTATAAGCCGCCTTTTGATCGTTAATGATAACTTTAGAACAAGGGATGAGTTTCGATATTTTATCAAACATAACAAACGGAACTTCTTTTCTAATGATGTCCTTGATATGCTCATCATCATTAGATTCATTAGAAAGCGACATGATGATGCCATCAACGCGCTTGTTCATTAAAAGCTCCACTTGCTTCTGCTCCAGCTCCAACGATTCATTGGATTGCAAGATGATCACCAAATAACCATTCTTTTCCGCTTCATCAATAATCCCGTTAATCACACTAGAGAAAAAGTGATGCACCACCTCCGGAATGATCAAACCTATGGTTCTTGATTCTTTAGTGCGTAAGTTTACAGCAAAACTATTGGGGGTATAACTCAACGATTGGGCCAAGTCTAAAACGGCCTTTCTAGTCTTGTCACTGACATCAGGATAATTCTTCAAAGCTTTAGAAACCGTCGTGATCGATATCCCCAAAGTTTCGGCTATTTGTTTTAAAGTGATGTCTCTCATAAAACAAATATCATAAAAAAAATAAGAATAGCAAATCGAAAACGTTTTCGGTGTTTTCGAAAACGTTTTCGAAATTTATTTCATAATTATTTGTTAACTAAAAATATAAATTCGAAAAAAAATCCAACAATAATTATTAATCAAACAAATTACAAAAGATGAAAAAAAGTACTTTATTTTTGAAAAAGTTGTCTTTCGTTATAGCCTTACTATGCGGAACCATCGCTTTTTCTCAAAACAGTAGCTTGTCAGGAAAAGTAACCGATGCCAAAGGTGAAATTGTTGCCGGTGCCAACGTGGTTTTAGATAAAATGTCGAAAGCGACTAAGACCGATGCCGATGGTAATTACAACTTTTCTGGTCTAAAAGACGAGTCAGTTACTGTTACCGTGTCATTTATTGGTTTAGCGACACAAAAACAATCAACCACTATTAACGGGAAATCAGTCTTAGATTTTCAATTACAAGACGATTCAAAAACCTTAGACGAAGTAGTGGTAACCGGGGTGGTAAATCCTAGAAGCAAACTAAAATCTAGTGTTTCCATCACTACTTTAGATGTAAAACAAGTAGAACAATCTGCACCAAGATCTACCGCAGAGATCTTCAGAACTATTCCTGGAATTCGCTCTGAATCTTCAGGAGGTGAAGGAAATGCAAACATCGCCGTTCGTGGAGTGCCTATCTCTTCAGGAGGTTCTAAATATTTACAATTGCAAGAAGATGGTTTACCCGTACTTTTATTCGGAGACATCGCTTTTGCTACGGCTGATATCTTTACACGTTTCGATAGAAATGTTGCCAAAATTGAAGCGATCCGCGGAGGTTCTGCCTCAATTTTATCTTCAAATGCCCCAGGGGGTATCATCAACTTTATCTCTAAAACTGGTAAAACAGAAGGAGGTACAATGGCGACTAGCTTCGGGTTAAATTATAATGACTTTAGAACAGATTTAGAATATGGTGCTCGTATCGGTGACGGTATGTATTTCCACGCTGGTGGTTTCTATAGAACCGGTGAAGGGGTAAGAAGCCCTGGATTTGTAGCCAATAATGGAGGCCAATTTAAATTCAATGTAACCAAAGAATTCGAAAAAGGTACGGTGACCGTTTATGCCAAATTCTTAAACGATAGAGCCGCTGCCTATATGCCAATGCCAATGCAAGTAACCGGTACTAATGCTAGCCCAAACTGGGGAAGCATCAGTGGCTATGATGCCACTTCTGGTGCAATGCAGTCAATTTACTTAGATCATAATGTTGGTTTAGGTCCTAATGGCGAATTAAGAAGAGCCAAAGTTTCTGACGGGATGCACCCAGTTTCTAAATCCATTGGGGTAAGTGCCAACTTCGACCTAGCCGAAGGTTGGAAAGTAACCGAAAATGGTCGCTTCTCTTCCAATAGTGGTTTGTTTATTTCTCCATTCCCTGCCGAAGTAGGTACCGCAGCTGCTATAGCGAACTCGTTCGGTACAGGTGCAACATTAACTTTTGCAAATGATGGTACGCCATTCAATAATCCTAATGGTTTAGTAGCTCGTATCCACATGTTCGATACGCAATTAAACAACATGGATAACTTCATGAATGACTTGAGAATTACTAAAAAATTCGATAAAATCGGTCTTGGCGTTACCGCCGGGTACTTCAAATCAATCCAAAACATCTCGATGTCTTGGTTGTGGAATTCATACTTACAAGAAGTGTCTGATAACAATCCTCGTTTGATCAATGTAACGGATGCAGGGGGTAACTCATTATCAGAAAATGGTTTATATGCCTACGGTACTCCTGCATGGGGGAACCTAGCGAGAAACTACGATACGCAATACAACGTTGCGGCTCCTTATGCCAACATCTCTTATGATGCAACCGACAAACTTTCTCTTGAAGGAGGTATTCGTTATGACAAAGGTCAAGTAAACGGTTCTTTTGCTGGCGGTACTTCAAAACCATTCGATATTAATAATGACAACGTCATCTCGGCTCCTGAACAAAATGTATTCGCTGTAAATACTGCCAATGCAACAGCTGTAGATTATCAATACCACTATGTGTCATACTCAGTAGGCGCCAATTATTTAATTGATGCACAACAATCAGTGTTCGCAAGATATAGTAGAGGTGCCTCTGCCAAAGCCGATCGTATCCTATTCTCTGGATTAGATTACTTAAACGGAAATAAAATCAATGCACTTGATTTCTTGAACCAAGCCGAAATTGGATACAAAAGAAAATTCGAGAAAGGATACGTCTATGCAACCTTCTTCAGTTCTAAAACAAACGAACAAGGAGGATTTGAAGCTACTTCTAACAGCATCATCGACAACGATTATAAATCAATGGGATTAGAATTAGAAACATCTTATAATGCTACACAAGATTTGAATTTAAGAGGTGGATTTACTTATACGAAAGCCGAAATCACTTCGGGAGCGAATAAAGGAAACGACCCAAGAAGACAACCAAAAATGATGTACAGCTTCATCCCTTCTTATAAATTCGCTAAAAATAAAGATGCCGTAGGATTAAGCTTCATCGGTCAATCTAAAGCTTTTACACAAGACAGCAACCAATTAGTAATGAAAGGTTTCCTTATCGTAAATGGTTTTGTTGATTTCGAATTAACTAAAGGATTAACGCTTAATGTGGCCGGGAACAACTTGTTCAACACTTTGGCAATCACCGAAGCCGAAGAAGGTAGTATCACCGAAAATACAGTAAACTACGTTAGAGCAAGACCATTGCCAGGAAGATCGGTTTCTATGGCCTTATCTTACAGATTCTAATAAAGATTTTCATGTTTAATTTGAGTAATTCCTATACCAATATTTATTGGTATGGGAATTATTTTTAAAAACAAATGCACTACTTTTAAAGTACTTAATTTTAATTTCATCTCATGGGCAGAAAAATAAACCTCAGTTTTTGGCAAATAATCAACATGAACGTTGGTTTTTTTGGTATTCAATACAGCTTTGGTTTACAACAAAGTGCCGTGAACCCTATTTATGATTTCCTAGGGGCACATCCAGACCAAATTCCCTTATTGAATTTGGCCGGACCCTTAACCGGACTCCTAATCCAACCCCTAATTGGCGCTCTAAGCGATAAAACTTGGTCTCCAAAATTAGGCGGTAGAAGAAAGCCTTATTTTTTAATTGGTGCTCTAATTTGTAGTGTTGCCCTTTTTCTTTTTCCATTCAGCAGCTCGCTCTGGATGGCCGCTGGTTTACTGTGGATCTTAGATGCAGGGAATAATACGGCCATGGAACCTTACCGTGCTTTCATTGCCGATAAATTAGACGAATCCCAACAGCCATTAGGTTTTCAAGCCCAAAGCTTTTTCACGGGGTTCGGACAAACATTAGCCAACATTTCTTTATTCATATTCCCCTTAATTTTTTTAGGAACTACCGGTAAATTGCCTACTTGGGTACTAGCCTCGTTCTTCCTAGGGTCCTTTTGTTCTATAGCCTCCGTTTGGTGGAGTTCCCATACAACCAAAGAAATCCCGCCAACGCCAGAGGAATTGCAAAAGATGAAAGCCGAACGCATAAGTCTGTTTACACCTCTCATAGACATTGCCAAAGCGGTAAAAGAAATGCCCAAAGTAATGTGGCAACTCGCCCTAGTATACTTATTCCAATGGTATGCCTTGTTTTGCTATTGGCAAAATTCTTCCAAAAGCATCGCCCTATCTGTTTGGCATACCACCCCCGAAAAAAACATGCAACTATACGGGGAAGCCGTTAGCTGGACAGGCCTTGTGAACGGCTGGTACAACATTGTGACCTTTCTTTGTGCCTTCTCTCTAGTGTATTTTGCCAAAAAATATTCAGCCAAAGTAGTCCACTTCAGCTGCCTTTCCATAGCAGCCATAGGGTTTCTAATTTTTCCTCATATCGAAAATAAATATTTACTATTTCCTGCCATAACTGGTTTCGGTATTGGTTGGGCAAGCATGATGGGTATTCCCTACTTAATGATTGTCGCCAATATCCCCAAAGAACGATACGGAGTCTACATGGGAATCATCAACATGATGATCGTGATTCCTATGTTAATTCAAACGGTAACCTTCGGATTCATCATGAAACATGTGCTAAATAATGATCCAAGGTCTGCCATAACCTTCGCTGGCGTGCTGCTAGCCATCAGCGCAATTTTCACCCTTTTTATAGTAACCAAAAAGCCAACGGAAAGTGAACTCTAATAGTGCCTATAACAAAGCAATAGCATTATTGCATCAAGTTTCTTCTCCACAGGGTTTCTTGGCCAGTGCCGAGAATACCTCCAATTACAAGAGAGTCTGGGCTCGAGACGGCGTGATATGCGGACTTGCAGCGCTAGCCTCAGGTGACAAACAGTTAATAGAAACCTTCAAAAAAACACTTGAAACGCTAGCCGAAAACCAACACCCACTAGGCACCATACCCTCAAACGTGCTAACAACAGAGGATGCCACAGAGGTAAGTTACGGCGGATTAGCGGGTAGAGTAGATGCCCTTACTTGGTTCGTGATTGGGGTATGCCAATATGCCTATACAACCGGCAATCCTGCTTTTATCACAAAGTACAAAACCAATATCCAGAAAGCAATCCAACTCCTAGAAGCGTGGGAATTCAATAACAAACATTTAATCTATGTCCCCCTCTCCGGAAATTGGGCCGATGAATACATCACAGACGGTTACGTTCTATACGACCAATTGCTCAGAATATGGGCCCTTTCTGCTTACAATCATTTCCAAAGAGATCAAACCATAGCGGATAAAATTGCGCAGTGCGTCGCTCAAGTGGAAACCAATTTTCTACCCCATTCCAAGGGAGAAAAATTCCACGAACGGGCCTATAACGAACTATCCTTTCAAGATTTTATGCCGTGCTCATTTTCGCCTTCGGGATACAAAGTAAATTTTGATGCCTTCGCCAATTCCCTTGCATGTATGCTGAATATCGGAGGGGCCGACTTCCAAAATAATATCCTAAACCACGCTTTATCACTTGCCTCAGATACAGCAATGGGGCTAGTACCTGCCTTCTGGCCTCCCGTTTTTGAAACAGACGAACATTGGAATTTGCTAAAAAACAACTGTAAATACGAATTTCGAAATTTCCCCTACGAATTTCATAACGGCGGAAGTTGGGCCATGGTCAACGGTTTTTTTGGTTTAGCGCTCTGCACCAAAGATAAAAACGAAGCAGCATCTCTGCTTTTGTATAAAATTAACGAAGCAAATGCAAGAGAAAATGATGCGTTTTATGAAAATTTCAATACCCAAACCACTGAACCAAACGGGGTTTCCTACTGTGCCTGGAGTGCCGCTGCCGCAGTCCTAATGCACCAAACTCTTTTTAATAATTTTAAAATACTAGTCTAAATTGAAAGCCATAGACATCTTGTGTATTGGAGAAGTTCTCATCGACTTTATCGGTCATGAAATCAATACACCCATCAAGAAAACAAAAGATTTCCACCGCTTCCTCGGGGGGTCACCTACTAATGTAGCCGTAAATGCCGCACGCCTCGGACTAAAATCCACACTTGTCGCTTCCTGCGGGAACGATGGCCTAGGGGATTATATCCTAAAAAAATTAAACGAAGCAAAAGTCGATACGGCCTATATTGCCCGAATGGAATCCATACCTACATCAGTGATTTTCGTGTCCAAATCAACAACTACTCCCGATTTTATCCCATACCGCCAAGCCGATTGCCAAATTTTTGAATCCTTTTTGCCCGATGAAGTCATCAGCCAAGCCAAAATATTTCATACCACCTGCTTCGCTCTAAGCAAAAACCCAGCCCGACAAACCATTATCAATCGCGCCAAAAAAGCCAAAGAATTAGGCCTACAGCTAAGTATCGACATCAATTTTTCGGAACGTATTTGGCCCGATAGAGCCGAAGCCATCCAAGTCCTGTCCGACTATTTAGCCAATGATCCGCTAGTGAAATTGAGCGAAGACGATTGCTTCCGCCTGTTCGGGGAAACCAAATCTGAAGACTATATTTTCCAATTTTTTCACGCACTAGGCGCTACAACCATTTGCCTCACCAAAGGGAAAAACGGAGTGGTCGTTTCCGATACCCTAAAAGGCAGTTTTGTACAAAGCGCTTTACCCATCAGCGAAATCAAAGATGCTACCGGTGCCGGCGATGCGTTCTGGACAGGATTTTTATATGCTCAATTAAAACAACTAAGCCTCGATGAATGCATGACTATCGCACAAAAATTAGCCGCCATAAAACTCCAAAGCCTCGGCAAACTCCCCGATGCAGCCAATATCATCGAACTAATTCAAAAGTAAAGCAAACATTTATTTGGTTAATACGTTTGGGATAAGTAGTCAGCTAGCGCTGCTGCTTATCCTTTTTTTATGCTTTTTAGTCTCACTAAGCATGCGTTAGCTCGAATCAATTTAGAGTCAATACAACTTCATAATTACGTGCAGTCTCAAGTAGGCTTATCGTATAGTTATCGTATAGTTGTCGTATAGTTATCGTATAGTAGAGCCTATGTTTATTTATAGATAAGGTATGCCCAATGTTCTAATTTCGATAGCATAAAAAGAAACACAAATTTGACCCATTGGGAATACTTTCGTTCCCGTTCAAATCAATTGTGTTTTGTTTTGCAATCCAACTACTACTTTGTTCAAAAAGAAACCCTTAAAAATTTCCTTTTTAAATTGAGTCTTCTACCTTTGTACTTCTCAACCATTAGAAAATGAATAAGTACAGTAAACGAAGAGAAGCGCTTTTATACCACGCCAAACCAACTCCCGGCAAGATTCAAGTCGTGCCTACCAAAAAATACGCGACCCAAAGAGACCTATCCCTAGCCTATTCTCCCGGAGTGGCCGAGCCGTGTTTAGAAATTGCCAAAGACGTTAACAACGTTTATAAATATACCTCCAAAGGAAATCTAGTAGCCGTAATCACTAACGGTACAGCCGTACTCGGACTAGGAGATATCGGTCCTGAAGCTTCCAAACCAGTAATGGAAGGGAAAGCCCTACTCTTTAAAATCTTCGCCGATATTGATGTGTTCGATATTGAAGTAGGAACCAAAGACATAGACGCATTCATCGAAACGGTGAAAAATATTGCACCTACTTTCGGCGGAATCAACCTAGAAGACATCAAAGCGCCTGAGTCTTTTGAAATCGAAAGAAGACTAGTAGAAGAATTAAACATCCCAGTCATGCACGATGACCAACATGGGACTGCCATTATTTCTTCCGCGGCCTTATTAAATGCCCTAGAATTAGCCAATAAAAAAACAACCGAGGTGAAAGTTGTCATCTCAGGAGCCGGTTCAGCTGCCCTAGCTTGTGCCAATTTATACATACTCCTTGGCGTTAAAGCCGAAAACATCATCATGTTCGATAAAGACGGTGTCCTGTCTGCCGATAGAACCGACTTATCCGACCTACAAAAAAAATACACCCACGGTAAAAAAGGTAGTAATCTAAAAGAAGCTTTAGTAGGCGCTGATGTGTTCCTCGGACTCTCAGCAGGGAATATCCTTACCCCCGAAATGTTGCTAGGTATGGCTAACGACCCAATCGTTTTTGCAATGGCCAATCCTATTCCTGAAATTGATTACGACCTAGCCATCGCTACCCGTAAAGATATCATCATGGCAACAGGCCGCTCAGACCATCCTAATCAAGTAAACAACGTACTTGGTTTTCCATACATCTTTAGAGGAGCCCTAGATGTTAGAGCGACCAAGATTAATGAGGAAATGAAAATGGCTGCAGTGCATGCCCTTGCCGAATTAGCCAAAGAACCCGTACCCGAACAAGTGAATATTGCCTACGGTGAAACACGCTTGAATTTTGGTAGGGATTATATCATCCCAAAACCTTTTGATCCCCGACTTATAGCAGTAGTAGCTCCTGCAGTAGCCAAAGCCGCTATGAACTCTGGTGTTGCCCTACATCCTATAACCGATTGGGAAAAATACGAAGAGGAACTTCTAGAACGCCTAGGCTCCGATAATAAAATGGTGCGCTTGCTAACCAATCGCGCTAAAACCGAACCAAAACGAGTGGTATTCGCAGAAGCAGATCATCTAGACGTGCTAAAAGCAGCCCAAATTGCCTATGAAGAAGGTATTGCCCATCCCATTTTGTTAGGAAATAAAGAATTGATTTTGGAACTAAAAGAGGAACTAGGCTTTGAAGCAGATGTGCCGATTTTTGACCCTAAAACTAAAGAAGAAGATAAACGCCGCCTAAAATATGCCGACATCTATTGGAAATCAAGACAACGTCGCGGTATTTCCCTACTAGATGCTCAAAAGTGGATGCGCGAACGTAACTATTTTGCGGCCATGATGGTCAATGAAGGGGATGCCGATGCCATGGTATCAGGCTACTCTAGAAGTTATCCCTCTACCGTGAAACCGCTAATGCAATTAATCGGTAAAGCTCCTGGAATTACCTTGATTGCGACGACCAACATGATGATGACCAACAGAGGTCCAATGTTCTTGTCCGATACCGCAATTAATCCGAATCCTACCGCAGACGAACTTGCCAAAATTGCCTTAATGACCGCCAAGACCGTCCGAATGTTCGGGATGGAGCCGGTTATTGCCATGGTCTCGTTTTCTAACTTTGGTTCCTCTGCCCATGAAAGTGCCTCAAAAGTGAGAGAAGCAGTAGCCTATCTTCATAAATACTACCCCGATTTAATCGTCGACGGCGAAATTCAAACGGATTTTGCATTGAACCCCGAAATGTTAAAAGCCAAATTCCCATTCTCAAAATTAGCTGGTAAAAAAGTAAATACACTCATTTTCCCTAATCTAGAAGCGGCCAACATCACCTACAAACTCCTAAAAGAGCTTTATAAAGTGGATTCAGTCGGACCTATAATGCTCGGAATGGAAAAAGCAGTACACATTTTCCAATTAGGAGCAAGCGTCGAAGAAATGGTCAACATGGTAGCCGTTGCGGTTGTTGATGCCCAAGAAAAAGAGAAAAGAAAAAAATTGACCGCTCAATAGTTTTTGTAATATTGTACAGATATAATACAGAGGCTTTGTCAGTTAAAGAATTTTGTTATATTTGAAATTAGATTTCAAACGAAATGATTGCACACATTCAAGGAAAATTAGTGGAAAAAACCCCAACAGAAGTCGTAATAGACTGCAATGGGGTGGGTTACCATGTTAATATTTCACTGCATACGTTTTCCTTGCTCCCACAAACCGATTTTGTGAAACTTTTTACGCACCTTCAAATCAAAGAAGATGCCCATTCGCTATTTGGTTTTGTTGAAAAATCAGAAAGAGAATTGTTCAAACTTTTGCTATCGGTATCCGGTATAGGAGCCAGTATAGCCAGGACCATGTTGTCTTCTTTAGATCCAAAACAAATCATTCACGCTATTGGCAGTGGTGATGTGGTAACCATACAAGGCATCAAAGGAATTGGAAGCAAAACGGCCCAGAGAGTAATCCTAGACCTCAAGGAGAAAGTGTTAAAAATCTATGATTTAGACGAAATTTCCTCCTCACAGCACAATATTAATCGAGAAGAATCGTTATCTGCTTTGGAGGTTTTGGGATATGTTAGAAAAAATGCCGAAAAAGTAGTAGATAAGATCATCAGTGAACTCCCTGAAGCAACAGTGGAAACAATAATCAAACAAGCATTAAAAAAATTATAATTCTTGGAAACAATATACTTTAAAAAACCAATTTTTAATTTCAAAGGAATCCTTTTTGTGATGCTGTTGTGCTGCAATACAATAGCTTTTTCACAAGTAGTCACTACCGAAAAAGATTCAACGGGATACGCTAAAGGTAAAATGCAAATTAATAATCCAACGAGCATTTTGGACGCTTACACTTACGATCCTGCCACCGACCGCTATGTGTATACCAGTACTTTTGAAGGTTTCAATATTAATTATCCCATCATCTTAACGCCAAAACAATACCAAGAATTAGTGCTGCGCGAATCCATGCGAAACTACTTCAAAGAGAAATCAGATGCAATCGATGGTAAAAAAGACGGCGCCGATCAAAAGAAAAAAGATTTACTTCCAAGATATTACGTTAATTCGGGCTTCTTTGAAACCATTTTCGGTTCCAATACCATTGATGTAAAACCAACAGGTTCCGTCGAAATGGACCTAGGGGTACGCTATACAAAACAAGATAATCCCGCCTTTTCACCAAGAAATAGAGCCCAAACTACCTTTGATTTCAATCAAAGAATCAGCATGAGTTTAATGGGTAAAGTAGGTACCCGCCTAAGTGTGAATGCCAATTATGATACACAGTCTACCTTTGCGTTCCAAAACCTAATCAAATTAGAATACGCTCCTACCGAAGATGACATCATCCAGAAAATTGAAGTAGGGAATGTAAGCATGCCATTGTCCAATTCCTTAATTAGAGGGGCTCAAAGTTTGTTTGGAGTCAAAGCACAATTGCAATTCGGAAAAACAACCTTTACAGGGGTTTTCTCTGAACAAAAATCAAAAACAAAATCCGTAACGGCCCAAGGGGGAGGAACTATTCAGAATTTTGAATTGTTTGCCCTCGACTACGATAACGACCGTCACTTTTTCTTATCGCAATATTTTAGAAATAAATACGATCAAGCCCTGAAAAATTATCCTTTCATCGATAGCCGTGTTCAAATTACGCGTATTGAGGTTTGGGTAACTAATAAACAAAATCGTGTCAGTACAACCGGTAACAACCTAAGAAACATCATTGCACTGCAAGATTTAGGGGAGTCAAGGTTAACAGGTTTAAGTGATAACCAAATTGTAGCGGTAGATCAACCCGAAATCAATAGTGGGTTTTTTATCGCTCCTGTTGACGAACCTTCAGATAACAAAAACAATAAATATAATCCAGCATTGGTGTATCCCCAAGGTTTGTTAAATAGCAATATTAGAGATATTGTTACTACAACCTCTGGTTTTGGAAACCCACTGAACCCTAAGTTAGTTGATGAAGGAACTGATTATTCTAAATTAGAAAATGCTAGAAAATTAACAGCTAGTGAATTTACGTTTCATCCGCAACTAGGCTATATTTCCTTGCAACAACGCTTGTCTAATGATGAAGTGTTAGCCGTAGCCTATCAGTATACCATCGGTGATAACGTGTATCAAGTTGGAGAATTTGGTACCGATGGAGTAGACGCAACCGTAGTTACGGGTTCTGGTACACCAACAGAAGCTGTTTCTACCCAAAGTTTGATTCTAAAAATGCTGAAAAGTAATCTAACTAATGTGCAAAAACCCGTTTGGAACTTAATGATGAAGAACATTTATCAAATTCCCAACGCCTACCAATTGCAACAAGAAGATTTCAGATTCAACATCCTATACACTGATCCTTCTCCCTTAAACTACATCACTCCAGCTGTAGTAAATAATACCCCTGTAGAATTACCCGCCGACGTAAAAGAAACGCCCTTGTTAAGAGTTTTCAATGTGGACCGATTGAACTTTACCAATGACCCGCAAAATGGGGGTGATGGTTTTTTTGACTTTTTACCCGGACTCACTGTAGACCCACAAAATGGACGAATCATCTTTACAACAGTAGAACCTTTTGGTAGCTATCTATTTGAAAAATTAAAATCATCACCTACTTCATCCGAGAACTACAATGGTGATCCTACCACTACCGATTATAACGCCAACCAAGCCAAATACGTGTTCCGTAACATGTATAGAAATTCTCAAGCGGGAGCACTGCAAGATGCAGCCAAAAATAAATTCCAATTGAAAGGTAGATTCAAAAGCATGGGAGGGGACGGAATCCCTATCGGAGCCTACAACGTGCCAAAAGGATCAGTGGTAGTAACCGCCGGAGGAAGAGTGCTGCAAGAAGGAATAGACTATAGCGTAAACTACCAAGCGGGTAGAGTACAAATTTTAGACCCTTCACTACAAGCTTCAAATACACCTATCAAAGTATCCGTTGAAAACAATGCTAATTTTGGCCAGCAAACAAGAAGATTCATGGGCTTCAATGTGGAGCACAAGTTCTCTGATAAATTCTTAATCGGTGGGACTTTCGTAAAAATGACCGAAAGACCTTTTACCAGTAAATCTAATTATGGGCAAGAATCGGTAAACAATACCATGTTCGGTTTTAACGCAAACTATGCTACCGAAGTACCTTTCTTAACAAGATTAGTAAATCATTTACCCAACATTGATACCGATGTACCTTCCAATGTGTCATTCCGCGGCGAAGTAGCCTTCCTAAGACCCGATACGCCGCAGGCCGATAGATTTCAAGGGGAATCTACCGTATATGTTGACGACTTCGAAGGATCACAAACAACTATCGATATGAAAGCACCACTTTCATGGACACTTTCCAGTGTTCCTAAATGGAAGTCAGGGGCTTTCTATGATGATTTTGGCGCTGAAGAGATTACTAGAAAAGCCGATTATAAAAGAGCTAAATTGAGTTGGTATAGCATCGATCCAAGCATCTATGTTCAAACGCCTGGTGACATCTCAACCGATGATCTATCGTTAAACAATACCAGAAGAATATTCAGCAACGAATTATTCCCAAATACGGATATCGCTATCGGACAATCGCAAGTGATTAATACCTTAGACTTGTCATATTATCCTAATGAAAGAGGTCCTTACAATTATAATGAAGAAGCCTTATCTTCTTCTGGATTTACAGATCCAAAGAAAAACTTTGGAGGGATCATGCGTGCCATTAATTCAACCAACTTTGAGCAAAGTAACGTAGAATACATTCAATTTTGGGTTCTTGATCCCTATTATGATCCTACACACCCCACCGCTGAAGCCAATCCAAACAATACCGGAAAATTATTCTTCAACTTAGGGGAAATTTCCGAAGATGTATTAAAAGATGAACGCAAACAGTATGAGAATGGATTGCCTAGTAGCCCTACTTCAAATACCTTAACCAATACAACCGTATGGGGTAAAGTGCCTTCCTCTCAGTCGCTAATCTATGCTTTTGATGCCGATGGAGCGAATAGAGTGGCACAAGATATTGGATATGATGGGGTAGACGATGAAGGTGAACGTAATTTAATCCTTGGTTCTCCTACCGAAGCCGCTTTTGCCAACCTGAGTGACCCAGCGGGTGATAACTATCAGTATTTTTTAAATGCCACAGGTAGCGTATTCGATCGTTATAAAAATTACAACAACGCACAAGGAAACTCTCCAGTCGACGTAAGTGACAACAATAGAGGTTCTACCACCTTGCCCGATGTAGAAGACATTAACCGTGATAATACCATGAATACGGTAAATGCCTATTATGAATACGGTATCGATATTAAACCAAATATGCAAACAGGTGAAAATTTCGTTACAGACGTGAAAGTAACCGATAATATTACATTGCCTAATGGGAACACGAACGGTAAAGCACGTTGGTTACAATTTAAAATTCCGGTAAGCCAACCTACTTCTGTAGTGGGCGGTATATCCGATTTCCGTTCCATCCGTTTTATGAGAATGTTCATGACGGGTTTTGCGCAGCCCATTACCGTTCGTTTTGGTGCACTTGACCTTGTACGCGGCGAATGGAGACGTTATGATAATTCATTCCAGCCATTAACCGATACTAATCCTGCTGATGATGGGACTAATTTTGATGTGCTTTCGGTAAGTATTCAAGAAAACTCTCAAAGGTCTCCTATTCACTATGTAACACCTCCAGGGGTAGTTCGCGAAAAGCAAACCGGAGTAAGTGGTCAAATAATCAACTTAAATGAACAATCATTGTCTTTAAGGGTCTCAGGAAGCGGATTGGAACCAAATGATTCTAGAGCTGTTTTCAAAAATGTAAACGTGGACATGCGTCAATATAACAAATTGAAAATGTTCCTGCACGCAGAGTCATTACCACTCGCAGCAAGTGGCACTGTTCCTCTTGCTGATGATCAAATGGTAGCCTTTATCCGTTTTGGAAATGACTTTACCAATAACTTCTACCAAGTTGAAATCCCTTTAAAAGTTACGCAAGAAGGTACCGTTACCCCGGAAGAAATTTGGCCAGAAGCCAATGAAATTAACTTAGCAATGTCCAACCTAACGGCCATGAAAGTAAAGTCCTTTGCCGTAGACCAAGCCGCGTTACCAGGGGAGGGAATTTACTATCCAGATGAAGACACTTCTATACAGTTGCCCGATAATAGTAGAGATGGTGATGAGAAATTAAAGTTAGGTATTAAAGGAAATCCGAATTTCGGTTTAGTGAGAACCTTAATGGTGGGGGTAATGAATAAAACAACTTCTAAGATTCAAGGAGAAGTTTGGTTCAACGAGTTGCGATTAGCCGATATGAATAATAAAGGAGGTATGGCAGCAATATTAAATATGGATGCTAATATGGCCGATTTTGCAACAGTTTCGGCTACCACAAAAAAGAGTACTATCGGCTTTGGATCGATTGAACAAGGACCGCAAGATAGAAGCCGTGAAGAAAACAAACAGTATAATATAGTAACCAACTTGAGCTTGGGTAAACTCTTTCCAAAGAAATGGGGTATCAATTTGCCATTCAATTACGGTATTGGAGAAGAAATCATAACTCCTGAGTACGATCCGTTTAATCAAGATATTCGTTTAGAACAATTGTTAGCAAATACCGCCAGTTCATCAGAAAGAGCGAATATTAAAAACCGCGCCATTGACTATACCAAAAGAAAAAGCATCAACTTTATTGGGGTTAAGAAAGAACGTAGTGCAGAACAAAAACCACACATTTACGACCCTGAGAACTTATCTATTTCCTATTCATACAATCAAGTAGAAAAGCACAATTATGAAATTGAAAGCTATGTGGATCAACAAGTAAATACTACAGTTGATTATACTTTTGCATTCAAGCAGAATACATTGGAGCCTTTCAAGAAAAGTAAATATTTAAAAAAGAGCAGTTATTGGAAAATGCTAAGCGATTTCAATTTCAACTACGTGCCTTCTAATATTTCTTTCAGCTCAAATATTATCAGACAATTCAATAGACAAGAGTTCAGACAAGTGGTGTCAGGTCTTCCTCTAGAACCACTCTTCCGAAGAAATTATATGTTCAATTATCAATACGGTTTTAATTATCCATTAACCAAATCATTGAAAATAAACTATACGGCTTCTTCGCACAATATCGTTCGCAACTATATTGATGATCAAAATAACATAGACAATTCCAATACCATTTGGACCGATTTCTGGAATGTGGGTGAGCCTAATCAACACAACCAACAAATCGTGTTGAATTATGATTTGCCACTTAGTAAGTTGCCTTTCTTATCCTTTGTCAAATCAAGCTATACTTATACGGGAGATTATAGCTGGCAAAGAGCCTCCGAAGCACTTTCGCAAGTACCCAACGAAAATGACCCTGATCACCCATTCAATCTAGGTAATACTATTCAAAATGCAAGCTCGCATAAATTGAATACCACCTTTAGTATGGAATCGTTTTACAAATACATCGGTTTAGGTAAAAAAACAATAGCACCTGCTAAGCCTGCAGCGATGCCAAAACCAGGTGAAAAAATAGCCAATACTAAACCACAAGCTGCGCAAACGACCAATGTCTTCTTAGAAGGTTTAAAAGGCGTGATTACTAGTGTTAAAAACATACAAATTAACTATACCCAAAACGAAGGGACTTTGTTGCCTGGATTCCTTCCTGGTCTCGGATTCTTTGGTTCAACTAAACCCTCTTTAGGATTCGTTTTTGGTGCTCAAGATGATGTGCGCTATGAGGCCGCCAAAAGAGGTTGGTTAACGTCATATCAAAACTTTAACCAAAACTACACCCAGGTAGTTACTAAAACGCTTGATTTTACAGCCAATATGGATTTGTTCCCCGACTTTAAAATCGATCTTACAGCCAACAGAACTTTTGCCCAAAATTACTCTGAGCAATATGATGTGTCTGATGATGGTTTCTATAATTCTAGATCACCATACACCACCGGTAACTTTGCCATTTCAACGGTTATGTTAAAATCGTCTTTCAAGAAAAGTGATGAGAATGGATCATCCGCTTTTGATGAATTTAGAAGTAACCGACTTACCATTGCTAATCGTTTAGCGACACTAAAAGGAATCGATATAACGGTGCCGGCCAACTTAGATGCAGACGGTTACCCGTTAGGATATAGTAAAAACAGTCAGGCTGTTTTAATCCCGTCTTTATTAGCAGCCTATACAGGTTTGTATTCTACTAAAATGGGGGAGACCGCCAAAGATATTTCATTAGAAGCCTTCAGAAATATTCCTATACCAAACTGGACTATGAAATATAGCGGATTAATGCGATACCAGTTCTTTAAAGATACATTTAAGCGTTTTACGATTCAACACGCCTACAGAGCCTCCTATACCATTAACTCATTCCGTTCTAATTTTGAATACGATAAAGACCCAGGGGGTAAAGATACCAATGGGAATTTCTACAATAAAATAGTGATCGGTAATATAAACTTAGTGGAACAATTCAATCCATTAATACGTTTTGACTTCGAAATGAAAAACTCATTCAAGTTCTTAGCTGAAATGAAAAAAGACCGAAGTTTATCCATGAGTTTTGACAATAACTTGTTAACCGAAGTGCAAGGAAAAGAATTCATAGTGGGATTAGGATACCGATTTAAAGATGTAATTTTCTCTTCTAAATTAGCCGATAACCCAACCGGAATTATTAAAAGTGATTTAAATGTTAAGATTGATTTCTCCTACAGAAATAATAAAACCATCGTACGTAACTTAGATTATAACAATAATCAGCTAGGGGGAGGCCAAAATATCTGGTCTGCCAAGTTAACAGCCGACTATTCGTTAAGTAAAAACTTAACCGCTATTTTCTTCTACGATCATTCATTCTCTAAACCGGTGATTTCAACTTCTTTCCCTTTGACAAATATCAGAACTGGATTCACCATGAGATATAATTTCGGAAATTAAAAAGTTTTAAAACAATCATTTTAGTATTCCCTTCAGAAATTATACTTTTGAAGAAATTTATAACAAACAAACTAATGAATATACCAAGTAATTTAAAGTATACTAAAGACCACGAGTGGGTTTTAATTGAAGGTGATGTTGCAACTGTAGGGATTACAGATTTTGCCCAAAAAGAATTAGGGGATATCGTTTACGTTGAAGTAGAAACTTTAGATCAAACCTTGTCCAAAGATGAAGTGTTTGGAACCGTTGAAGCGGTAAAAACAGTTTCTGATTTATTTTTGCCTTTATCAGGTGAAATCTTCGAATTCAACGAAGAATTAGAAACTACACCAGAAGCAGTAAACTCAGATCCTTATGGTAAAGGGTGGATGATTAAAGTCAAAATTGCTGATGCGACAGAAGTAGAAGAATTGCTTTCGAGTGATGCCTACAAAGAACTTATTGGTGCGTAATAAAATCCTATTGGGTTTAGCCATTGGCTGGACCACTTTAATAGGAGTGTTGTGTTTAATCAAATCAAGAGAATTACCCTCAATTCATATTATAGGGATTGATAAATTTGTTCATTTCACATTGCATTTTGTTTTCACAATGCTTTGGGGGGGCTATGCTCTAGAAAAACAAAATGCAACTAAACTAACAAACATACTACTTGTAGTGGGATGCTCATTGTTATACGGAATCTTAATAGAATTTTTACAAGAGACCATGACCACAACAAGACATGCTGACATTTACGACGTCTTTGCTAATTTGGCAGGAGCACTTACAGCATTATTAATCTTTGTTGTAATCAAATACACAAACACTAAAAGTAAATAAAAGAGTACCCTCAACCTATACGATAAAGTCCCGATGTAAGTCGGGATTTTTTTTTACATTTATGCCATGAATATAAAACAATATCTTGACTCTACTTATTTGAAAACAGCAGCGCAGGCCGAACTGTCAGAGGATGATAACAACAACGTTGTTAAAGGATTTATTCAAGAGGCCATAGACGAAGGTTTCAAACTGATCATGATTCGCCCAGATAAAGTATCGTTGGCGAAAGAAATGATAACTAAGGCCAAATCCAAAGTGCTCATTGGGACCGTCATCTCCTTCCCTGAAGGGACTAATGGCTTAGCCGAAAAGTTAGAAGAAGCGAAAAAAGCCATTGAAAATGGCGCCGATGAATTAGATTATGTGGCCAATTATGAAGCATTCAAAATGGGTGACATTGAATTGGTAAAAAACGAAATACGCAGTGGTACCCGTCTAGGTCTAGAGAATCATAAAGTGGTCAAATGGATTATTGAAGTAGCCGCCTTATCCGATGACCAAATCATTCAATTTTCAGCCTTAATCAAGAATGTAGTTATCTCTAATTTTAAAGAAGATTGCCTTCAACAAGTATTCGTGAAATCCTCAACAGGTTTCTATAAAACAAATGATGGTTTACCCAATGGGGCAACAGTGCCAACCATAGTAATGATGCTTGAAAATGCTTCTCCTTTGCCCGTTAAAGCCGCTGGAGGGGTGCGTACGTTCGAAGAAGCAGAAGTTATGATACGTTTGGGGGTAAAACGAATTGGTACCTCGGCTGCCAAAACAATTGCCAACGGTGGCACGTCTGAAAGTGGTTATTAATTTATAGTACTATATAAAATGAAAAAGATATTTTCTCTTTTACTAATTCTAATGGCTTGTGCCCATTCTCAGGCTCAAGTTTTAAAAGGTGTTGAACGATTTCCAATATTTCCTGCCTGCAATGCATTGCAGTTTCAAGAGTTAGAAACGTGTTTTTACAATCAGGTTCAAGAGGTGGTATACCACAATTTTAAAGTGCCTCAAAAACAACAAGATGAAAATTATAAAGGAACTGTAATCGTGCTTTTTGAAGTGACTAATGAAGGGAATTTTAAAGTAATCTATGTAGATGCGATTGAAGAATCTCTAGTAACTGAAAGTAAAAGGGTTTTTGGTTTACTCCCAAAAATTAGCCCTGCAACCTATAACGGCAACCCAACCTATGCTAAGTATACGATTAAAATAGCCATACCGCTTCAAAGTGTTGCCGAAATCCAAGCCCAAAAGGAGGCCGAAATCCAAGCCGAAAAAGCATCAATTAAATATACTCCAAACACAAAACAATTAACAGAATTGGACAGCATCAAAACGTTGAAGTTTACCAATCCACAATGGGAAAGTCATTTAAATATTCCTTTTTCTCATAGCTTCTACGCTCAGTTTGATGACGAAATGAATATCTTGGGTGCCAACAATCATACGGGTTCAAAGCCCTATAATTATGCCGAAGTGACGCCCTACTATAACCTTAAAGAGGAAAACGGTAAACTAAACAAAAACAAGCAAGACTGGTGGGGTAGAAAACTATGGAATGAAAATTTAGTGCAAATACAAGGCAATGATTATTGGTTTACATTAAATCCTATAGTAGACTTACAAGTAGGGAAAAGCGACCCTAGTGTCTCTAAATATACCTATATCAATACACGCGGTATCCAATTTAATGGAGGTCTAGGCAAAGAATTGAATTTTACCACAACCGTATACGAAAGTCAAGGCAGGTTTGCGGATTACTTTAATCGTTATGCTACTTCTATCAAGCCCGATGGCGGTGACCCAGCAATCATACCGGGAATTGGCATCGCTAAACCATTTAAAGCAGATGCCTTCGATTTCCCAATGGCAGAAGCTAATTTAGCCTACACTCCAAGCAAATTCATCAACATCAATTTGGGGTATGGAAAGAATTTTATTGGAGACGGATATCGTTCCTTGTTGCTGGGAGATGGCGCTAGTCCGTATCCCTACTTTAAATTAAATACGACCTTCTGGAAAATAAAATATACCAACCTGTATACGTGGCTAAAAGACGTTCGTCCCGATGCTACCTCAGAAAAGACCTATGCTACTAAGTTTGTCGCTAGCCATTATCTAAGTTTAAATGTAACCAATCGATGGAATCTAGGCTTCTTCGAATCCGTGATTTGGACCAATACTAACAACCGTGGTTTCGATATGAGTTTTGCAAATCCAATCATTTTCTATCGTTCCGTAGAGTTTGAGTCATCAGCTCGAACCGGAAATGCAATGCTGGGTGTAACAACCAAATTTAAATTTAGCAACCAAGTGAATTTTTATGGGCAGTTCTTGCTGGATGAATTCTCCCTGAGTGATATGAAAGCCAATAAGAAAAGTTGGAAAAATAAATACGGCTACCAATTGGGTATTAAATATTACAATGCCTTCAATATTAAAAATTTACTAGTGCAGGTAGAATATAACAATGTGCGCCCATACGTATACTCCCATAGCGATCCTATAACTAATTATGGTCATAATAATCAAAGTATCGGCCATCCTTGGGGTGGTAACTTTAGAGAGTTTATCGCAATCGCTCGCTACCATAAAGGGCGCTATTTTGCCGATGCTAAAATGACGATTGGGATTCGCGGACTGGATTTCAACAATGGAACAGATAATTTCAACTACGGAAGCGATATTTATAGAGATTATGAAGTAGATCGTCCCTATGATATTGGTGTTAACATCGGACAAGGAAATAAAACCAAAGTCTTCATTGCCGATGTTCAAGCAGGATACTTAATCAATCCAGCAACCAATATGAAATTATTCGGCAGCCTTATTTATCGTAATTTCAATCCAGCAACCGAAACGGCTACCGCAATAAAAGAAAGCACTACATGGTTCTCAGTCGGATTGCGTTGTGATATTTTTAATTGGTATTTTGATTATTAAATTTTTTTTGACATTTTAAGAGCAGCCTTTTTTCGAAACTTACCTTTCAGCAGAGTATAAGGCACGCTTTGAATTATTCATACTATTTCTAGTAGGACTCCAATAATTATAAGGGCATTTGATTGTACTTCCTGGTGCAATCAAATGCCCTTTTTTGCAAGTAGGATACTTCAGTAATGCGCTAGTTTTACATGATACCTTCCACTAGGTTATCGTATAGTTATCGTATAGCTATCGTATAGTTATCGTATAGATAGTGCTTATTTTTTACTAGTATGCTATTTATTAGTTGAGAGACCTCTAACGCTTCAAGTTTGTTTGAAGTTTTTTCAGGAACCAGTTAAAAAGTGTAAAAACTGTAGACCAAAACCCAATGGCTTTATCGCTAAGTTTTACTCAAAATATAACCTCAATATTTTTTTGTCAAATCGTTTTCTATAAAGTACCTTTGCACAAGTTTAAAAACCACCAATGAGCGCTACAGCTTCACCTTTTTCTATTAAGCAAATTGCAATTGATTTTAAAGAAATCACCAAAGCAGGATTAGCCATTAGCGTCGTGTTTTCATCCATTGCAGGGTATTTGTTAGGAGTAGAAGATTACAGCGATTTAAAGGCGTTGACTTTGTTGATGTTAGCGTTGGGCGGTTACTGTATGGTAGGGGCTTCTAATGCATTCAATCAAGTTATCGAAAAAGACTTAGATGCCTTAATGGATAGAACAAAAAATCGTCCAGTAGCTTCCGGTAGAATGTCTCCTAATCATGCCTTGTTTGTAGCTAGTTTGTTGACAATCATCGGCTTAATTTTGTTGTATCTAATAAATCCTAAGTCGGCCATGTTTGGTGCGATTTCAATCTTTTTATATACCAGTGTCTATACTCCATTAAAGACTTTGACGCCTCTTTCGGTATTTGTGGGCGCTTTTCCAGGAGCGATTCCTTTTATGCTAGGATGGGTTGCAGCGACCAATCAATTCGGAATTGAGGCAGGAACCTTGTTTTTAATTCAATTTTTTTGGCAATTTCCACATTTTTGGGCCATCGGTTGGTTCTTGTTTGAAGACTATGAAAAGGCCGGTTTCTACATGTTGCCTACAGGGAAAAAAGACACCTCTACAGCATTGCAAACAATTTTATATTCGGTTTGGTTGTTATTGGCATCTTTATTACCTTGCTTGGGTTATACCGGAAGATTATTTATTTCTCCAATAGCCGCCAGTATAGTATTTTTGCTTGGAATTTGGATGATTTTCTATGCGGTACGATTGTACCAATTGAGAACAGCTAAAGCAGCACGAACCCTTATGCTAGTGAGTGTTTTGTATATTAGCTTGTTACAATTAGTTTACATTATAGATAAATTTTTAAGATAGTTATGGCAACAACAATGACCGCCGACGAACATAAAGCTAGAACCTCACGCTCCTATAAACTACTTTTGTGGTTTGCTATGGTGAGTATGACCATGATGTTTGCCGGAGTATCAAGCGCTTTTGTAGTAAGTAAATCCAGAGAAGACTGGATGAAAGATTTTCAATTACCTACCGCGTTTTATTTCAGTACATTGGCCATTGTTTTATGCAGCGTATCGATGCATTTAGCTAAAAAAGCGATTGAAAAAGACAATCGTAAAGCAACCGGGAATTTTCTATTATTAACGTTAGGTCTTGGGATTTCTTTTGTGATTCTTCAGTTTAAAGGCTTCGGACAAATTGTAGAAGCAGGCTATTATTTCACCGGTCCTGAGAGCAACATTGCAACAACGTTTCTCTACGTAATCGCTGTTCTTCACCTTGCTCACCTTGCTGGAGGACTAATTTCACTTTTAATCATAATTTATAATCATTTTAAACAAAAATACAATTCAAGTCAATTGCTTGGAATTGAGTTAGGTGCAATGTATTGGCACTTTCTTGATTTCTTGTGGATTTGTTTGTTTTTCTTTTTATATTTCTTTAAATAAGAAAAAAAATCTAAATTTGGAAACTTTTTAACTAATAACTTTTATGGGAGCGACAGTTACTACTGCAAATAAAACTGAAAATACTTGGGGTGGCGGAAATGAGCCAATGGGTGCCAGTTACGGCAAAATGATGATGTGGTTTTTCATCGTATCGGATGCTTTAACCTTCTCAGGTTTCTTGGCTGCATACGGATTTTCAAGATTCAAATTTATCAACAACTGGCCAATTGCCGATGAGGTGTTTACGCACTTCCCATTTATGCACGGTGTAGAAGCGCCGATGTACTATGTGGCTTTGATGACATTTATTTTGATCTTCTCTTCAGTAACCATGGTATTAGCTGTGGATGCTGGTCATCAAATGAAACAAAAGAAAGTGGCATTTTATATGTTATTGACCATAGTTGGAGGTTTAATCTTCGTTGGTTCTCAAGCTTGGGAGTGGAAAAACTTCATCAAAGGAGAATATGGCGCGGTTGAAACCAAAGGAGGAAGTATTATTCAATTTGTTAATAAAGAAGGCGAAAGAGTGAAATTGGAAGATTTTGCTGTTCACTTACCTGGACAAAGAGAAGAATTAACAAGAAGTCATGGAAAATGGTTCATGCAAAGCGAAGAGTCGTTAGCAAGCTATTCAGTAGCTGAAGTGCAAGCGGGCTACAAAGCGCATCCTGAATTATTAGTAAGAACAGAAAAAATCTATAGAGATACCGAAGAAGATAGAAAAAACACTAAGCTTCAACCGGGTTTAAATTCTAACAAGCATAGAGAAATACTTACCAGAGCAGAATCAGATATCATGGTAGGTAATGCAAATATTGTTGTGGAAGGCGCTAACTTGAAAAGAAATGAGTACGGAAGTAAATTATTTGCTGACTTCTTCTTTTTCATCACAGGATTCCACGGATTCCACGTATTTTCCGGTGTAGTTATTAACTTTATCATTTTCTTAAATGTTCTTTTAGGGACCTATGATAAAAGAAAAACATATGAAATGGTGGAGAAAGTGGGACTATATTGGCACTTCGTTGATTTAGTTTGGGTATTCGTATTTACTTTCTTCTACTTAGTTTAATTTTTAGCAAACGTATATTATGTCACACGCACACGAACACGTATCAAATACAAAAAGAATCTGGATGGTTTTCGCCTTGTTATCTGTAGTTACTACAGTAGAGGTATTTTTAGGAATTCAAAGACCAGCCTTTTTATTCATGAATAATTTTTTAAGCATGAATTTGTTAAACTGGGTATTCATTGTATTAACCCTGTATAAAGCATATTACATTGTTTGGGCTTTCATGCACATGGAAGGCGAAAAAAGTAGTTTGCGCTGGGCTGTTGTAGCCACGGTTATTTTCCTTGTATTATACTTACTATTTATACTTCTCGTAGAAGCAGATTATGTTTTCGAGGTTTTTAAAAATGCCACTATTAAATGGAATTTTTAACACTATATTAATTCAATAAAAAGTCCCGAGTTCATCGGGATTTTTTTATTTTTGTACATCCCTTTTTCGTAATTCTAATGAAAAAAAATATTGTCCTTTTTGTATTGTTTGTATTGCCTATAGTCGCATACCTTTTCTTTGCTTCAGGGGTCAACAGTTTTATTACACTGCCTACAATTACTAAAAACATCCCCAACCTAAATCAAAATTGGAAATCGCTAAATGGAGAGCCGGTTACTTTGAATAAAAAGATTACCATTTTAGGATTTGCTGGGGAGAATCTAATGGAAAATAGCGGTAATTTTTTCACCTTAAATCAAAAAATATACAACAACTACCATGAATTTAAAGATTTTCAATTTGTATTTATAGCCCCCAACGCCACTCAAGAACAAGCACAACGTTTAGTAAAGGAACTTGGTAAAATTACCAACGTGTCGGGGTATCACTTTGTATTTGCTCCCAAAGAAGAAATAGAGGCCTATTACAAGCAATTAAAGCTATTAGGCAACTTAGATGCCAAAGGGGGAACTCCGGTCGTTTATATCATAGATAAAAAAAGAAATCTTAGAGGCCGAAAAGGTAAAAGTGTTCAAGGGGAAGCAGAATATAAAGAAGGATACAATACTACATCAGCAGCCGAACTACACAATGATATGGTCGACGATGTGAAAATCATATTAGCAGAATACCGCTTAGCTTTAAAAAGAAACAATGCTTACCGAAAAATATAGATTATATAAATGAAAAAGTCTTATTCTTATATTGGTTTAACCTTCATTATTTTGGTCTTTGGAATCCTATTTGTTCCTAAAATCATAAATAGAATTAGCAATAATACCGTGGTGCAGGGTGACCGCCTCGACGCCGTTTCCAATCATAAAAACCCCGATACAGGTTTAATGAAAATCGGTCCAGCTCCAAAATTTGTACTTACAGATCAGAATGGAATCAAGATATCTAATAAAAGTTATTTTGGAAAAGTGTATGTGGTAGAGTTTTTCTTTTCTACTTGCCCTTCCATTTGTCCTATCATGAACAAGAATATGGTGGATATCCAAAATACGTTTTTTGGAAATCCCAACTTTGGTATTGCTTCTATTTCAATCGATCCAGAGCACGATACCGCTGCAGTTTTGAAAGACCACGCCACCGCCTTAGGAGTGAAATCCTCCAATTGGCATATGTTAACCGGAGACAAAAAGTATATTTTTGATATCGCAAACAAAGGATTTAATTTATATGCAGGCGAAAATAAAAATATAAAGGGAGGTTTTGAACACTCCGGACTTTTTGCACTGATTGATAAGACAGGTGCCATCCGTTGCCGTCAAGATGATTTTGGTAATCCTATTTTATATTATGACGGCTTAGATAAAAAAGGGGTTAAAGCAATTCAAGAAGACATTAAAAAGCTATTAAATGAATAATTCAGAAAAACCTACATTAGAGAAGAAATTTAAAGGATCTATTATTGCAGTTTCCATAATTATACCGGTGGCAGTAGCGATATTGTTTTCAGTTAAATTAAAAGATTTAGGGTTTCACGTTGAGCCTTTATCCTTTTTACCTCCAATCTATGCTGCTATTAACGGAATTACTGCCATCCTTTTAATCCTTGCTGTAATGGCAATAAAAAAGGGAAATAGAAAATCCCATGAGAAGTTAATGACCATGGCTATTGGATGTTCAGTTGTGTTTTTAGTAATGTATGTTGCCTATCATATGACAGCAGGTGATACCAAGTTTGGAGATTTAAATGGGGACGGCATCCTTGATGCTTCCGAAAAAGCACAAGCAGGAGCAATCCGATTCGTGTATTATTTCATTTTAATTACACACATACTCCTGTCGATTATTATCATTCCGATGGTGTTGTTTTCGTATGTAAGAGCGCTAGCAAATGAGTTTGATCGCCATAAAAAACTAGCTAAAATCACGTTTCCTATTTGGCTTTATGTAGCAGTCACTGGAGTGATAGTATATTTAATGATCGCGCCCTATTATGTTAAATAAGATGCAAAGAAGAAAGAATAAAAATCATAAACCGCTTACTCTTTCTAAAGGGAGTTGGTTTGTTCTTTTATTTTTTATCTTTTCCTTGACTTCATCAGCGCAATGCGCAATGTGTAGAGCTTCTCTAGAAAGTACAGGAGATAATGCCAAAGTAGAAGCTGTGAATGACGGAATCGTTTTTCTAATGGCAATCCCTTATATATTAGTTGCCATTATAGGATTTGTAATCTATAAAATGTATTCCAAAAAGATTAAAGCTTAATCCATTCCGTCGATTCTAACACTCATCCTACCCGTTGTCGTAATGAAAGCAATCATCGCTTTGTCGGTAACCTCTACTTTTTCAAAATCAAAATCGTTTAAGATGCCATTTACAAATACTCCTTTCATTGGGGAGAAATTGTTCAAGTATGGTAACAAACTCTTTTTACCTTCTTCCAAATTCCCTTTAATTGAATAACGACAGGTTTCCTGTATTTTTTTCAAGATTACACCTTGCAACAACCAATTTGCGGTTTTAGTCAGCAGCCCTTTACTGTTCAAAACATAGTCCATCTGGTCAAAATAAATTTCTTTAGTAACCGAATTGTAATTGGGAATCCCCGATAGATATATGGAGCCATTTATACTTCCTGTCATGTCTAGTTCAATAATTATTTTACCATCCCTCTGCCATAAACCCACTTTTTGTACAATGATCTTCCGATTCCCAGAAGCAAATTCTTTCCCTTGAAAATTAGACGTTATGATTTTAGAAGCACTTTCATATGTGGAAATGGCCGCTACATTTGCGGTCACCTTATCAGGTACTTTGGTAACGGGCTTAAATGCAATAGCATTGCGATCAAAATCACTGTTAGGTTGTAGCCCAACCATTGTCTGCATGTTGCATTTCAATCCTAAATCCATGTTGATCTTACTTTTAGCAATAGTAGCATCGGTAACATATACTTCAATGGGAATGAGTTTAAACCAAGTTTGGTATTGCTCACTAGTTAAAAAGGGAATGCTCATTTTTTCTAATACATTCAATACATAGGGCTTGAAATCACAAGTTTTCTCAATGGCATCGTCGATTTTCTTAGCAATTTTGGACTTAAATATGGATAAGGTAGGATTAATGATGTACGTAATAGGTACATTTCGGCCAGCAACTACTATGGTTGGGCTTTCAGTCCAATTGAAATCTTCAATCTTCGAAGTAGTAGTCATCTTCCAATTCGATAATTTTACATCACTGGTCAAAGTAATAGTTCCGTTTAAGTTAATCTCTCGAGTATCATTTAACCCCATAAAATCAGTACCATACTTGAATTTTGACCAAATTTTTAAGGGAAGTATGGTCTGTATCTTTCCGTCTTTTTCAATCAAACGTATTGGAGCCGTTTTCGTTATTTTCATTTCCGTTTTATCATCATCCAAGTTGGAATCGTTATAAATTTCTCCTGCTAAAGTTTTATTCAATTGGTTTTCAATTTCTTTTAAAGTGATCTCTAAGGGCATGTTCACAAAGGAAGTCTTAGTGCTAAATACCATGGGAGTGTTGTCAGACGGAAGTGGTTTTAAGGCCTCTATTTTTTTAGCAGTTGAGCAACTGTAAAGTAGTACAGAAAGTAAGAATACGGATAAGATTGATTTAAGAGCTGACATAGATTCAAATAATTTTATGCAAAAATAAAAGTAAAAAAACGATTATGCTGTAACATATTTAAAAAAGTAAAGTCTAAGATTGTAAGGCTTCCAATAAGCGTTTGAAAAACAAAAACCATATCTTTGTTTATTGGGGCAAAAGCGATTTTTCTAACACAGTTATCATGAATAAAATTATAAAAAATTACTTTTTATTTCTTTTTGTTTTGCATCTCGGAAGCACAGCTTTGGCTCAAACCAAGAAATGGACCATACAAGAATGTGTTGAATATGCTTTGAAAAATAATATTTCAATTAAGCAATCAGAGTTAGATTTTAAAGCCACAGCTATTGGTAAAAAAATGGCAATGGGTAGTTTTCTTCCTAGTGTAAATTTTGGTGCTTCCCATTCGTGGAACATAGGTTTAAATCAAAACATTACTACAGGGATTTATGAAAATCAAACGACGCAATATACTTCAGCAAGTTTAAGTTCAAATGTTACTATTTACAACGGTTTACAAATCCAAAACCGATTGCAAAGAGCCAAAATGGAACAATTGGCCTCGCAGTACCAACTAACAAAAATGCAAGATGATATTTCATTATACGTTGCCAACGCTTATTTAGACATATTGTTCAATAGGGAGAATTTGAAAGTTCAAAAGGGACAACAAGAGAATGATGAAAAGCAATTGCTGCGCACCCAGGAATTAGTAGAGGCTGGTGTAGTAGCACGAGGAGATTTACTGGATATGAAAGCAACAGTGGCATCAGATAAACAAAAAGTAGTTACTGCCGAGAATAATTTGTTGATTTCAAGATTGAGTTTAGCACAATTACTAAATCTAGATGATTTTGAAACCTTTGATATCGCTGAAGTTGATATGGAAGCAACGCCAAGTCCAGTCATGGAAGAAACTCCAGAAAATGTTGTAGCAAAAGCCAATCAAGTAAGAGTAGAGATAAAAATAGCGCAGAGCAATTTAGACTTAGCAGAAAGAGATATTAAAATTGCAAGAGGGGCTTTACAGCCCAGCTTAAGTGGTTTTTATAGTTTCAGTACAAGAGCTAGTTATACGGATAGAATAGTTGGGCTCGATCCCAATGGTGCCCCTATAGTCGAAGGACCGCTTCCTGTTTTTAAACAATTTAGTGATAATAAAGGACACAACTTTGGGCTAGAGTTGCGTATTCCAATTTTTAATGGCTTTTCTGCCAAAGGCAATTTGGATAAAACCAAGATTAATTACGAAAAGTCTAAAAACGCTTTTGACCAAGCTAAGTTAGATTTAGAAACAAATGTTTACAAGGCCTATACCAATGCCAGAGGTGCACTTAACACCTATGAAGCTACTGTGACAGCTTTAGAAGCCCGACAGGAAGCCTTCAATTATGCCAAAGAAAAATATGCGGTCGGTATGATGAATGCTTTTGATTTCAATCAGTCACAAACATTATATTCTACTGCGCAATCAGATGCCCTTCGTGCTAAATATGATTACATCTTTAAAATGAAAATAGTTGAACTTTATTTTGGAATTCCAATCATTCAAAAACAATAAATCATGTCAAAAAAGAAAATATATTGGTTAGTTGCCATTGTTCTAGTTATCGTTACCCTTTTAATTATTTTATCCAAAAAAGGAATAATCGGAAATAAAGACATGGGTGTTGAAGTTGAAACAGCTGCCGCAGATGAAATTACAATAGTAGAAACCGTTTCGGCAACGGGTAAAATACAGCCAGAAGTAGAAATAAAGATTTCGTCAGAAGTATCAGGTGAAATTATTGCTTTACCTATTAAAGAAGGGCAAGTGGTTAAAAAAGGCGATTTATTAGTAAAAATAAATCCAATGTTATATACCTCAGGTTTGAATCGTTCGGTTTCTAATTTATCAGGGACTAAGGCGGGATTAAGCCAAGCCGATGCCTCGTTTAAAGAAGCCAAAGCAAATTACGAACGCAATAAAATATTATACGATAAAGGAATAATTTCTCGATCAGATTGGGATAAAGCCATTGCTTCTTTTGAAGTAGCTGTGGCCAATAAAAAATCTGCCTATTATAATGTTGAAAGTGCTACCGCAACGGTAACTGAGTCAAAAGATAATCTTGGCAGAACTACTATTTATGCTCCAGCAGATGGGACTATTTCTTCGTTAGGGGTGGAGTTAGGAGAACGAGTTTTAGGGACCCAACAAATGACAGGGACTGAGTTATTGCGTGTGGCGAATTTAGGCAATATGGAAGTTGAAGTGGAAGTGAATGAAAATGATATTGTTAAAATTAACATAGGGGATAGCACCAAGATTCAAGTAGATGCTTATTTGAAAAAAGAGTTTAAAGGTATTGTGACCAGTATTTCAAATTCAGCAAGTACAACCACTACCGCAGATCAGGTTACTAATTTTAAAGTTAAAGTTAGAGTTTTAAAAGAATCCTATCAGGATTTATTAGAAGGGAAACCAGCTAGTTATTCTCCATTCAGACCCGGAATGACTGCCACGGTTGATATTATTACCAAAAGAAAAGAAAAAGTAATAGGGGTGCCTATTAGTTCAGTTGTGGTTAAATCAGATACAACAGCTTCTAAGAAATTTGAGGTTAAAGACGAGAATACGGAACAAAAGATCAAAGCTAAAAGTGATAAAAAATACGAATGTGTTTTTGTGAAAGTTGGGAGTATAGTCAAAATTAGAGTGATTAAAACAGGAATTCAAGATGATACAAATATTGAAGTTTTATCTGGGTTGAAAAAAGGAGATGTTGTGATTATTGGTCCTTATACTACCGTTACTAAAGACTTGAATTCTGGAGATAAAGTCACTCTTAAAAAAGGATCAGATACCGACATAAAAGACAAAAAATAAAATACCCTAATCTTGACCTACATACTCAATATAGAAACAGCAACTAAGAATTGTTCGGTCTCTCTAGCAAAAGAAGGCAAAACGATACTGTTCAAAGAAATTGCTGAGCAAGGATATTCTCATGCAGAGAAACTACATGTTTTTATAGAAGATATTTTAAAAGAAGCAGCAATAACAGTCAGAGATCTAAAGGCTGTTGCCATTAGCAAAGGTCCAGGTTCCTATACAGGTTTACGAATTGGAGTGTCAACAGCAAAAGGACTTTGTTATGCTTTGGGGATTCCGCTAATTGCTGTCGATACATTGCAAGTAATTGCTCGTCAAGTAGCTATTGAAAAAGGGCTAATCATCCCGATGATAGACGCTCGAAGGATGGAAGTATACAGTGCAATATTTGATGCCCAGTATAAGGTAGTTAAAGAAGTACAAGCCGAAGTTTTAACTGAAGAAAGTTATGCTGAGCTTTCAGAAAACTTATATTTTATTGGGGATTGTCAAGATAAATGTAAAACGGTATTAACCAAAGATAATTTTCATTTCTTACCTCATTTCGTTTTTCCATCGGCTAAAGAAATGAGTGAATTAAGCTATGAAAAATTCACCAAAAGTGACTTTGAAGATGTAGCGTACTTTGAACCTTTTTATTTGAAAGACTTTATGTTTCCAAAAAAAGGATAGCTATTCTTTCGAAACCTCTCTAACATAAGGCTGAATCACTATGCCAGCAGTATCAAATGCTTCTTTACAGTTTTCTAAGATATCCGAACACATATCACCAAAATCAGCATTTTTTGACCAAGGTTTAATGGATAAATGAATGGCAGAATCGCTTAAATCCCGAACAGTTACACTAGGAGCAGGTGTTTTTAAAACACTAGTATGGGATTCTAAAACCTGCATAACGAGGTCTTTGGCGTTTTTAATATTCGTATCGTAAGAAAGAGAGAATACTAAATCAGCTCTTCTTATACCTGCTACGGAGTAATTTATGATGGTGCCATTTGATAAGTTTCCATTGGGCACAAAAATAGTTTGATTATTAGCAGCTACTAATTTGGTTACAAAAATCTGAATTTCACTTACCACGCCTGTAACTCCTTGTGCTTCGATAGTATCGCCTACTCTAAAAGGTTTAAACAAGATGATCAACATACCACCTGCAAAATTAGATAGCGAACCCTGCAATGATAATCCTATGGCTAAACCTGCAGCACCAAGGATTGCAACAAATGAAGAAGTTTCAATGCCTAGTTTGGAAATAAAAGTCACAAACAATAAGAGTCTTGAAGACCAAAGCAAACTATCCGCCAAGAACTTAGATAAAGTAGGGTCTAATTCTCTTTTTAGCATGATTTTTTTAGCCAAACGATTGATAATACGTATAGCATATAGTCCCACAAAAAGGATTATAAAGGCAGAAATAAGCTTTGGAGAATACTCAATTAAAGCTCCAATGAATTGATCAACATATTCTCCAAACGAATGAAAGTAGTGTAATTCTTTTTTTTCCATAATCAAACAAAAAAATCCCGACGGATCGGGATAATTAGCGTGGCAAAAATAGTGTTTTTATATTTAAATGGCACCTTCATTTTGCTGATTTATGGCGTTTTTTGTAGCTATTTTTATTCTTAACGGAAATTCTAGTTCGCCAAGTTTACTGCTCTCTCGATAGCAGCAAATTCAGTTATCGGAAGCGCACAAGTTTTGTTTTGGCATAAGTAAAATAAAGTTTGGTTTTCACAATAACGATTTTCTAAAAAAGGTAACATTGTGTCAACAGTTGTCCCTGCCAAAATTAGGTTCGGCCAATAGTTTTGATTTATTTTTTCAGCGAAATACAAGGCTTTTTCCCCACAAACCGCTAACTCTTTATTTTGTTCGGAAAAGTTCAACAATACATTTAACCAGTTGGAATAAGCAGAGGGGTAGTCAATTAACGGAATGATGGATTGTGTCATTTGACGAGCAATGGTGTCATAATAACAATTATTGAAATAGATGCCTAAATAAAATAAATTATGAGCCATAACTGAATTAGCAGCAGGAATAACATTATCTTCTATTTCAAAATGAGGTGTTATTAAAGCAAAGTCCTTTTTTGATGTAAATGAAAAGAAGGCTGCGCTTTCATCGTAGAAAAAGTCAAAACAATAATCTGTTAATTGTTTGGCATTTTGCAACCAGCACTCGTCAAATGTCGTTTCATATAATGCTATAAAGGCATTAATCACTTGCGCATAGTCTTCCAAATATCCGTTAATAGTTGCTTTTCCATTTTTATAAGTTCGATATAAAAACCCTTCAGAATCCCAAAGGTTTTGAAGTATGAAATTGGCGTTTTGTACTGCGATGTCTAAATATTTTTTTTCGCCCAAAGCTTTGTATGCCTCCACATATCCTTTAAGCATCAATGCATTCCAAGAGGTAAGACATTTATCGTCTAGCCTAGGTTTACTTCTTTTGGATCTTTCAAAATAAAGAATTTGTTCCCATTTTTTTTTCATTTCGGTCAAATCACTTTCGGAAACATTGAACTTTATTGCAATTTCTTTTAAAGGCAGATTCTGTATCAATACATGGTTGCCTTTTTCCCAATGGCCAAAATCATTAATATTAAAAACAGTTTTAAATATTTCAAATTCGTCAAGGATAAGGGATTCTAATTCTGTTTTTGTCCATACATAGAATGCACCTTCTTCGAGATGATTATCAGTATTTAAACTATCAGCATCTAACGCAGCATAAAAACTACCTTCTTGTGTTAGCCATTCTTCTTCAACAAAAGCCAGTGTTTTTTCGATGATTTCTCTGTAAAGTGAATTGTGTGTTAGTTTGTAAGCATGAGCATAAAGAGAAATTAATTGACCATTATCATATAACATTTTTTCAAAGTGTGGCACATGCCACTTCATATCAACAGAATAACGCGAAAACCCACCAGCAATAGTATCAAATAATCCACCGTATGCCATTTTTGTCAGTGTTAAATTGACAAAATCTAATATCGTTTTATTTTTAGTTTGATACCCATAACGCAATAGAAATTCATAATTAGTGGGCATCATGAATTTTGGCGCTCTTGCCATACCTCCAAATTCCCAATCAAAGCTTTTTTGCCATTTTTTCACTAAGTTTTCAATAATATCGAAGTCAAAATCAGTTAAATCCTTGTGAGTGGGGATGATACTTAACGATTGTAATCCGTCATGCAATTGCTCCGCATATTCTACTATGGTTTTAGGATTTTGTGAATAAAGTTCTTGAAGTTTTTCTAGTGAATTAATCCAATCATTCTTCCTAAAATAGGTTCCGCCCCAGATAGGTCGTCCATCAGGAAGCGCAACTATATTCATTGGCCAGCCACCTTGGCCAGTCATTACTTGGACGGCTTTCATATATACAGCATCTATATCAGGACGTTCTTCCCGATCTATTTTGATGCTAATAAAATTGGAATTCATTACTTGTGCAACGTCAACATCTTCAAAACTTTCATGCTCCATTACGTGGCACCAATGACAGGCAGAGTAACCAATACTAATGATGATGAGCTTGTCTTCAGTTAGTGCTTGAGACAATGTTTTTTGGTTCCATGCCCTCCAATTTACAGGATTATTGGCATGTTGAAGTAAATAAGGACTGGTTTCGTACTGTAGTTCGTTCATGTAAAGGTTAAAAAAAAGCGCCCAGTTTCGGACGCTTAAAGTTAATTATTTTAAATTAATATGATTATCCATTCACTGCTTCCACAACAATATCTTTGTCATTTAGCATGTCTTTCAACATGTTTTCTATGCCACTTTTAAGAGTAAATGTAGAGGAAGGGCAGCCATTACAGGCTCCTTGAAGCACAACTTTAACTCTTTTTTCTGTTTCGTCATAAGAATCAAAAAGAATGTTGCCTCCATCAGCAGCAACGGCAGGTTTTACGTACTCTTCTAAAATATTGATGATTTGTTGTGAAGTTGTATCTAGATTATCAAAGTTTTTTATTTGTTGCTTTTCTTGTTTTACATCATCAGTAATCTTTGACTCGTCCAGAACTATGCCCCCATTTTCAATATATTGTTTAATAAAGGTGCGAAGTTCTAAAGTGATTTCTTCCCATGAAATGCTATCGTATTTGGTAATTGAAATATAGTTTTCAGCAATAAAGATTTCTTTAATGTAATGAAATTTAAACAACTCAATTGCCAACGGAGAAGGGCTTGCTTCATCTATGGTTTTGAATTCTGCCGCAGTTTTAGTCAATGCAATGTTTACAACAAATTTCAAGGAGGCTGGATTTGGAGTTGTTTCTCCATAGACACTTATGGGTTTTTTTTGTGATGGATTTTCATTTGGCATGATGATAATCCCTCCGCCGGAAACATAATTTTCAATCTGTTCTGCAACGGCATCTTGGACATCATTCCATTCTACAATGCTAAATCTTTCAATTGCAATAAAATTACCAGAGATATATACTGTTTTTACAAAAGGCAAGTAAAAAAGTTGTTGTGCTAATGGTGAGTTTTTTGCTTCATCAATGTTTTTATATTCAAAGTTTTCATTTTGAGTAATGAAATCTGGAAATTCAAATTTTAAAATCGTCGGATTTTGTGTTTCTTTTATAGTGATTTTCATAGTGCTAGTGCATTTTTTTGCAAATTTAACAAACTTATTTTCTATGAATACTTATATTTGGAGATTTAAACAACAAATTAACATATCAGGCTGTTTAATTTTATATTTAACATGCTTAAAAAGCCCTATTTATGAAGCGAATATTACTCACTTTTTTATTGTTTTTATTTGGTTATAATTCCTTTTCACAGCCTATTGTTGTAAACACAACAACATACACGGTTCCACAATTGGTTCAAGACGTATTGTTCGCCGCTCCACCGGGAGGAGGCGGGTCTTCTTGTGTTGGAACAATATCTAACATTTCTTGGAGCACTGGAACCGATTTCGGCTTTACAAATGGTATAGGATATTTTACTAATTCTAATCCAAACTTTCCTTTAACCTCTGGTGTGATCTTAAGTACTGGAGATGTTACTCAAGCTCCCGGTCCAAATTTAACAACGCAAGGGAATGGGGTATGGCCTGGAGACAGTGATTTATTCAATTACATAAATGGTTTGGGAATTGATACTGGATTAACAGATTATAATGATGCAACAGTACTAGAATTTGATTTTACTCCGTTGACGACCACAATGAGTTTTGATTTTCTCTTTGCTTCAGAGGAATACGGTACGTTCCAATGTTCTTATTCAGATTCATTTGCTTTTTTCTTGACAAATGTAACTGCTGGTACTGCAGCCACTAATTTGGCGCTAATCCCTTCAACAACTACACCAATTTCGGTTGTAACTATTAGAGATGATACATACAACACTGGATGTGCCTCTGTAAATCCAACCTATTTTGGAAATTATAATGGTGCAGGAAATGCTAATACAGCTGCTACTAATTTTAATGGTGAAACTATTAAAATGACTGCAAATGCCACGGTAATTCCAAATAACGTATATCATATTAAATTGGTTGTTGCGGATAGAAATGATAACAGTTATGATTCAGCCGTTTTTCTAGGTGGCGGAAGTTTTGATATTGGTTCTGCATTAATCGGGGGTACCGGTACATATAACGGCTTAGATGATTTTACAGGGCCAAATGCTGTTTGTGGCTCTTCTGTTGTTTCTGCACAAGCAGGGACATTTGCCATTTCAGGAGTTACTTATAGCTGGACTTTGGATGGTAACCCAATACCTGGAGCTAATTCATTTTCATATGATATGGATCAGGCTGGAACCTATTGTGTTACACTAACGTATCCTGGGGGATGTACACAAACCGATTGTACTACTGTAGAGCATATTCCTGGATTGACTTTAGGCGTTCCTTCAACCTTAGCACTATGTGGCACAGGCACCGCTACATTTGATTTAACTTTGAATGAGCCTGTAATATTAAATGGAATGACTAATACCATTAGTTATTACAATTCATTAGTAAATGCCCAACAATTATTTGCACCAATAAACAACCCTACTAGTTATTCTGGTACAGATGGCGAGACAATATTTGTTGCGGTTGAGGACGACAATACAGGATGTGTTACAACAACTCAATTTCAATTAGATGTTGATCCTTTACTTTGCATTAATGCTCCAGTAGCAGTTACACCACCAGATTTGTACGCTTATGAAACAACTTTAAATTCTAATGCAGGTATTTTTGATTTTACTCCGCAAACCGCAATTGTAATGGGGTCAAACAACCCTGCTGATTTTACGGTTTCTTATTATACTTCACAAGCAGACGCTGATGCAGGAACTAATCCAATCAGCAATATAAGTGCTTTTTTGAGCACATCAAATCCACAAATAATCTATGTGCGATTGGAAGACAATACTAACGCTACAAATTACGATACAACCAGTTTTAATTTGATTACAATTGGCTTACCAACAGTAATAATTTCTTCCAACGTTAGTGCAGTGTGCAGTGGTCAAACGGCAATTATCACATTCTCCGGAACTCCAGGCGCTATTATCGATTATACTGTTGATGGTAATCCAGCGCAACTAGTAATAGGTGCTTCTGGAACAAATCAAATTGTTACATCAGCATTAAGCATGACTTCTTCCTATGTATTAGTCAGTGCGACATTAACAACTGCTGCGGGGACAACAATTCAACCAGAAGTTGGTTCTGTCACTATTACTATAACAGCCCCTCCAGTAGTTAGTGCTCCTACCCCTTATTTGGTATGTGATGATAATAATGACGGTTTATCTTGTTCCTTTACCTTAACCACTAAAGATGCTGAGATTACTTCAGCACCGAATGTAGTGGCTTATTATGGTACCTTAACCGATGCTCAAACAGGAGCTAGTACGGTATTGACTAGTCCGTATTGTAATAGTAATCC
>CANFZC010000012.1 GCA_947451475.1 Flavobacteriaceae bacterium
TCGCTGTCTACGGTTATGGGAAGTAAGATTCTATTCTCTTCCAACAGTATTAGATTCTCATAGGGTACCCGCCGGATATCGAATGACAGCAACAAATCGATGCTGACAAAAAAGTACCTTGAAATCTTTTGGAGGCAGTCTAGCGGAGGATCGGTAGTCGCTTCGTATTTGGCATATCGCTCCCGCGGAATGCGTAATTCATCCGCTATTCTTTGCTGTGTCATGCCACTTTTGACACGCAGGTATCTAAGGTTATCCGAAAATATAGACATGTGATTATGTGAATTTAATTCACAACAAATATACAAGTTTTTGGTAATATGGTTCTAATTTTGTAAAAAATATTTTCACCCTAAAACCTCAAAACCGTATGTCACGAGCCATAGTACACATGGATTTAGACACCTTCTTCGTCTCTTGCGTAAGACTGGAAAACCCGCAGTTAAACGGGATTCCGCTTATCGTGGGCGGTGGCGAACGCGGGGTGGTGGCCTCTTGTTCTTATGAAGCACGGTTTTTTGGGGTGCGTTCGGCCATGCCCATCCGAATGGCCATGCAGTTATGTCCGCAAGCTAAAATTGTAAAAGGGGATATGGAATTGTTCTCTAAAAAGTCCCATGAAGTTACCCAAATTATAGAGGAGCAATCCCCTGTGGTTGAAAAAGCCAGTATTGACGAATTTTACCTTGACATTACCGGTATGGATAAATTTTATGGCTGTTATAAATGGACTAATGAATTAACCCAAACGATCACTAGAGAGACGGGGCTACCGATAAGCTTTGCCTTGTCGGTCAACAAGACCGTTTCTAAAATAGCTACGGGAGAAGGCAAGCCCAGAGGCAATCTTGAGATTCCGGAGAATAAGGTGAAGCCCTTCTTGAATCCGTTATCCATTCGCAAGATTCCGATGGTGGGTGAAGTGACCTTTAACTTGCTGTCCCGATTGGGAATTCGCAACATCGAAAAGCTCGCTGAAACGCCGGCTGAAGTACTGCAAAGCATGATTGGCAAAAACGGTTTGGAATTGTGGAAGAAGGCCAATGGCATTGACAACACCCCTGTAGAACCCTATACCGAACGGAAGTCGCTGTCTACGGAACACACTTACCTACAAGATACTATTGACCTTAAGAAAGTAGAATCGATGCTCTTGGGTATGGTCGAAAAGCTTTGTTACCAAGCCCGTTCAGAGCAATGGTTGGTTTCCACGATAGCGGTAAAAATACGTTATGCCAATTTTGATACCGAGAATTTGCAGCGAAAGGTAGCTTATACCTCCTGCGACCATACCTTGGGCAAATTGGCTGTCGAATTATTCAACAAACTATACAATCGTCGGATGCGCATTCGCTTGGTGGGGGTATCCTTTATGGGCTTGGTTAGAGGAACGTATCAGATTAATATGTTTGAGGACACCGTAGAGCTGCTAGCCTTGTATCAAGCCTTAGACAAAATGAAAAACCGCTACGGGTTTGATTCCGTAGGCAGGGCCAACGCCATTTTAAAAACCAAACCCGACCGCAACCATCTGTCACCCTGAGCGCAGTCGAAGGGCATCACTCATAACTCATAACTCATAATTCATAACTCAAATGTACCTCAACTGCCACTCCTTTCACTCCCTTCGCTATGGCACCATTCCTTTAGAGGATTTGGTTACCCAAGCGGTGGGCTATGGGGTTACGGCTATGGCGTTGACCGATATTAATACCGTCACTGGTATTTATGATTTTATAAAAGCTTGCAAAGAAGTACACCTAAAACCCCTAGTGGGGATTGATTTTCGGAACAACGGCAAACAGCTGTACATAGGACTCGCCAAAAACCGCAGTGGATTGGCGGAGATGAACCGTTTAATCACTCGGCATAATTTTGACCACACTCCCCTTCCTGAGCAGGCGCCGCCGTTTGAAAATGTGTATGTGATTTATCCTTTGGACAATGTACCCGAGGAGCTTAAAGCAAATGAATTTATAGGCGTTAGTGGGGCGCAGTTGCCTAAGCTGTACAATTACGTTTGGAAAAGGAGGATTCCGAAAATGGTCGTATTACAATCAGTCACCTACCGCACCAAAAAAGAGTTTAACCTCCATAAGATCTTACGGGCTATTGACTTGAATATTATAGGCTCCAAATTGGCCGAAACCGATTACTGCAAACGAACGGAAGTGATGGTTCCCTTAGCAACGCTGCTGGCTCAGTTTAGCGACTATCCGCAGCTGCTTCAAAACACCCAAACGATCCTAGACGAATGTAATTTTGAATATGATTTCTATACCCCTAAAAACAAAAAGCACTACACGGGGAACAAGCAGGATGATAGTGCCTTGCTGACCCAACTCGCCTATGAGGGGATGATTCGCCGTTATGGTGCGCAGCATGCCGAGGCCAAAGTGCGTGTAGAAAAGGAATTGAAAGTCATTAACGATTTGGAGTTCAGTGGTTACTTTCTCATTACTTGGGATATCGTTCAATATAGCATCAGCAAGGGCTTTTTGCACATTGGTAGAGGCAGTGGTGCCAACAGCATCATTGCCTATTGCCTTGATATTACCAATATCTGTCCTTTGGAACTCGACTTGTATTTTGAGCGCTTTTTAAATGTCAACCGAAAAACACCCCCTGATTTTGATATTGACTGGTCTTGGCGGGAACGGGATACCATCTTGGACTATATTTTTACTAAATATGGTCGAGATCATGTGGCTTTTTGTGGCACCAATGTGGAGTTTAAGTACCGTTCGATATTTAGGGAAGTGGGTAAAGTGTTTGGGTTGCCCAAAGAAGAATTGGATGAATTGGCCAAAAACCCCATGCAAAAGCACCACAAAAATGCCGTTGTTGCGATGGTGCAGGACTATGGTATGCTGCTTGAAAAATACCCCAACCAACGCAGCATGCATTCCTGTGGGATCATCATCTCGGAAGAACCCATAACGAATTTTACGGCCTTAGAAATGCCTCCCAAGGGGTTTCCCATCGTGCAGTTTGACATGCATGTGGCGGAAGATATTGGGTTTGACAAATTTGATATACTGAGTCAGCGTGGCATTGGGCATATTGATGACACCGTTACGTTGATTAGAGAAAACCAAGGCATTGAAGTCGATATCCGAGACACTAGTCTTTCTAAAAACGAGGCCATTTGCAATGAACTCTTAAGCCAGGGTAAGACCATAGGATGCTTTTATATTGAGAGTCCGGCCATGCGAGGGCTGTTGCGCCGGCTGAAATGCGATACTTATAAAGTATTGGTGGCGGCCTCCTCTATTATCCGTCCGGGTGTTGCCCAATCGGGTATGATGAAAGAGTACATTTTTCGGCACAACCATCCCGATCGGTTTGAATACTTCCATGAGGTGTTTAGGGAGCAGCTAGGCGAAACCTATGGCATTATGGTGTATCAGGAAGATGTGATTAAGATTGCGTTGCATTATGGCGGACTTCCTGCTGCTGATGGGGACATACTGCGGCGGGCTATGAGTGGTAAAGGGCGTTCTAAAGCGGCGCTGCAAAAAGTAAAGGACAACTTCTTTGCTTCCTGTGCGAGACAAGGACATCCGGTGGAGTTGAGTCAGGAGATTTACCGACAGATTGAATCGTTTGCGGGTTATTCCTTTTGCAAAGCCCACTCGGCTTCCTATGCGGTGGAGAGTTACCAGAGTCTGTATTTGAAAACCTACTACCCTATTGAGTTTATGACCGCGGTGATTAACAATTTTGGTGGCTTTTACCGCACTGAAGTGTATATACACGAAGCCAAAATGGCGGGGGCTAAAATCCACAATCCGTGTGTGAACAACAGTGATTATCAGACCAAGGTGTATGGGAAAAACATCTACTTGGGTTTTCAGCATTTGAAAAGTTTGGAGTTCAAGACGGCCGAACTCTTGGTTAAGGAGCGGGAAGAACAGGGTCCCTATTCCACCTTGGAAGACTTCATAAATAGGGTTCCGATAGGTATTGAAAGTTTACAGCTGTTAATCTTCATTGGTGCGTTTCGGTTTACGGGCAAGCCTAAAAATGAATTACTGATTATCGCCCGGTTAATTTTGATTAATTTTAAACCTGAGAACCGCAACTTACTGTTGCTTCGGGAGCCCGTTAAGGAATATAAATTGCCCGACTTGGAACGTTCCCCTTTTGAGGATGCTTTTGATGAAATTGAGCTGTTGGATTTTCCTGTTTCGGTTACCCCTTTTAATCTGTTACAAACCCGTTACCGAGGGGATGTGATGGCGAAGGATTTGACGAAACACCATAAGAAAACGGTGCGGATGCTAGCCTACTTAATTTCGAGGAAACACGTCCCTACCAAACGAGGGGCGATGTATTTTGGCACTTGGATTGATGCGGAAGGGGAATTTTTTGACACGGCCCACTTTGCCGACTGCCTGCAACAGTATCCCTTCAAGGGAGGGGGTTGTTATTTGTTGTTGGGTCAGGTGGAGGTCGATTATCATTTCCCCACGATAACCATTAGCAAAATGGAGAAAATGCCTTTTATCCCCGACCCTCGTTACTCTGCAACCGATGAAAAGCGCTTTCAAACCCAGCAGCAGATACGGGAGGATGTCAGTATGACCCATAGGGCACCTTATCCGCAGGAGCATGAGATAGGGTTGCCGAGAAATAAAATGGGGTCGAGGGTATAACACCACTCCTTCCCTATTCAAAAACGTATTATACTACTTTGGTATCAAAGAGGATATTTTTATATTTGTTTAGCTACACGAAGCAAAATACTAACCTAATTAAAAACTAACTGTATGAAATCAAAAATTCTATTTGTCATTTGCTTACTCTTTGGATTGTTATTTATTAATGCCGGCTTGGATAAATTCCTGCATTATATGCCGATGCCTAAAGACATGTCTGAATCCATGACAACCGCTTTTAATGCCTTTGTGGCTTTGGGCTGGTTATTGCCTTTGGCGGGTGTGGCTGAAATCGTTGGTGGTATTTTATTTATCATTCCGAAAACTAGAGCCTTTGGTGCCGTGGTTATTTTCCCTGTCATGGTGGGAATCTTATTGACCAACACCGTGACCGATACTTCGGGCTTCCCTATTGCCGCTGTATTGCTGGCTATTAACCTATGGGTATTGTATGAAAACCGCGCTAAGTATGCACCAATTTTTTCGTAAAATACTGAATTCAAAATCTTTACGTTTACTAAAATCTAATCAGGGAAAACAAACCCTTTTGTTTCATTAAAAAAAAACAACATATTTCCTACAGCAATATTTTTTTGATATATTTGAAAGAACGCGTAACCCTTAAAACCGCTTACTTTAAATCTATCTTTAAAACACTACCTATTTATGAAACAATGTTTGTTTTCCTTGTTTATTTTATTTTTTATTATTCCCATTGGCACGGCCCAAACCCAAAGTATTAAGATTGTTGATGCTTCCACTGGGGAGAGCATCCCTTATGCTAATATAGTGGTTAATGCTAAAGACAATTTGGTTTCCAATGCGGAGGGTTATTTTTCCTTATCGGAGAACAATACCAGTGACAGTACGCCCATCGTCGTTACTTATATTGGCTATGCTCCCGTTCAAACTACCTTGGGTGCCACAAAAAATGCCGAGAACACCATTAAATTACAGTCGGGCATCGTTGAACTTGACGAGGTGCACGTTACTAATGTGCGACCTAATATTGATAGTATTATGGCTGGGGTCAAACGAAATCTTAAGGTACATTATAAGGGCAATGGTTTGGCTTTTAAAGACCAGCTTTTTGTGAGAACGGGCAGTGGTTTTTCACCAAAGAAGATGGATATTGAAATCACTAAATCGACTGGCTATTCCAAACAACAACTTAAAGAGACCAATGCAGAATTGAAAACGTTCACTAATAAACAAATCCAACATCCTCCTTATGGTTTTAATGACATGCTTTGTAACTACTACACGGCTTTGGTGGAAAAGGATGGCAAGAAAGTTTTCCTCCCGAAGCTCGAAGTCATTAAGGCGACCAATTTAAAGAATGGCGATCAGCCCTTGGGACTTGACGACATAGATGAGATGGGGAAGAAAGTATTTATGAAGCATTTGGACAAAAATAAATTTTACCGCATTAAAAGTGGGTGGTTTGGTTCCCGAGACACGATTTCGCTTAAAAAGGGATTTAGCGTGGGGACAGGTCCTAAAAAACCGGTAGAGACACCGCTTACGAAATCGAAATCGGATTTGATGAACTTTTTGTTCCGCAATAATTTTATGCAGAATGAGAAGTTTGAATTCTTAACCGAACTGGACGATTACAATTACACCTATGAAGGTCGAGTTTACAAAAGTGATGATGACTATGTCTATGTCGTTAGCTTCAGTCCCGATCGAAGAAGTGCTAAATACACTGGGAAGCTTTATATCTCCGTTGATGATTATGCTGTAGTACGTTGTGATTACACCTTGGCAGAGGGCAAAAAGTTAAGTGGTTTTAACATGAAGTTTTTATTGGGTGTTAAAAGTGCGGAGAATGTGAGTAAGGGCACTATTATGTATAAAAAGAATTCTGAAGGTTCTGGATACTATTTGCATTATGCCTCGATGGAAACGGGGCAGTACATTTACATTAACCGTCCCTTACGCTTTATTGAATTATCGGAAGCGGAAGGCGAAGTGGCCTTTGACTTTACCGTTGAGGGTAACATGAGTACTAAAACGGAGTATTTGAATATGAGTAGGGTTCAAACCACAGATGCCGCTGTGGAACAACAAAAAGAGCCCGAGTTTACTGTTACCCAACTTAAACGCTATGACCCATCGATATGGAAAGATTACAGTGTGATGGAACCTTTGAATGCAATGAAGCAGTTGAAGTCTGAAGAATAAATATCGCTTTGTCAATATAAAAAGAGTCGTTCCAGTGGAACGACTCTTTCTGCTTTAAATAATATAACCCAAATTAAATTATTTCCAACCGCCACCTAGGAATTTGTACATATTGACAACGGCATTGAGTTGGTCTCTTTTGGTTTCCACCAATTCTAGTTTTGACTCCAGCGCATCGCGTTGTGTCATTAATACTTCAAAATAATCTACACGGGCCGACATGAAAAGATCATGCGCTGCGCTGATGGCGCTATTCAGTGCGTCTACTTGTTTGGACTTCATCGTATAACTTTTATCTAAGTTTTGAATTTTTGATAATTGGGACGATACTTCCATGTAGGCATTTAGAATGGTGCGCTCATAATTGTATAACGCTTGCAACTGACGTGCATTTGCATTTTTAAATTCAGCTTTAATGGCATTTCTATTGATGAGTGGCGCTGCAATATCGCCTGCTAAGGAATATAGAATAGACTCTGGTGTCTTAAACAAATAACCCGTTTTAAAGGCTTGCAATCCATAAGAAGCAGAAATACCTAACGATGGATAAAACTCAGCTCGTGCCACTTTAACATCTAATTTGGCCGCAGCTAATTCCAATTCGGCTTGTTTGATATCGGGTCTATTAGCCAGCATTTGCGCAGGGACCCCAGCGTTAACCGCTGCTGATTTTACATCAAGAAAATAGGTAGTATCCCTTTTAATTTCTTGCGGAAAACGACCTAATAAAAAGTTGATACGGTTTTCTGTTTCTCGAATCATTTGGAGTGTTTCGTATTCCATATGTTGGGATGCAAGAACCTCTGCTTGGAATTTTTGCACTGCCAGTTCGGTTGCTCTAGCGCCTTCTTTTTGGACTTTTACAATATCCAAAGCCTCGTTTTGCAATTTGATATTTTGTCTGATGATTGCCAGTTGGCTATCTAGGGAAAGCAATTCGTAATAGGAATTGGCCACTTCGGCTACTAAATTGGTTATGACAAAGTTTTTCCCTTCTACCGTTGCCAGATAGCGGCTTACGGCTGATTTTTTGGCGTTACGCAATTTCTTCCAAACATCCACTTCCCAGTTGGCATAAGCTGCCACTCTGAAATCTGTTAATGGGTCGGGCATTTCTTTACCCGGCATTATCTCGGTTGAAGCATCACCAGCCCCTTGGCTTGTATAGCGCCCCACTTTCTCTACGCCGCTGCCCGCTTGAATACCAACCGTAGGTAGTAAAGCCCCTTTACGGATGCGGATATCATTCTTGGCAATTTCGATTTCCTGCAGGGTTATCATCAATTCTTGATTATTTTTCAGGGCCGTATCAATGAGCTCATTGAGGTATGGATCTTTGAAGAACGTTTTCCAAGGAATGGTTGCCATATTGGAGGTGTCTTTACTCGACTCAAAGGTATCAGGGACAGCAGCTGTAGCTTTTACAGGCACAATAGCAGGTGCTTTACAGCTTATCACCGCTAGGCATAAGCCTAGCGCGATAAGGAATGGATATGATTTAACTTTATACATTGTGTTCAATTTCTTCGGTTAATGGGTTTTCATCTTCTTTCTTTACGAATTTGGTTTTTTCGGATATCGTACCGAAAATATAATACAAGCCCGGAATTAAGATTACGCCAAATACGGTACCTAATAGCATTCCCCCTGCGGAGGCGGAACCGATGGTACGGTTACCCACGGCACCAGGCCCCGTGGCAAATACCAATGGAATTAACCCTGCGATAAAGGCAAAGGAAGTCATTAAAATAGGACGGAATCTCACGGAAGACCCTTCGATAGCCGCATCCAACACAGACATTCCTTGGGAGTGCTTTTGAGCCGCAAACTCTACAATCAACACGGCATTCTTACCTAAAAGACCGATAAGCATTACCATGGCAACTTGCGCATAGATGTTGTTTTCTAATCCGAATAATTTAAGGAATAAGAAAGCTCCAAATACACCCACTACTAGGGAAAGAATTACCACGAATGGAAGTATAAAACTTTCGTATTGTGCGGCAAGAATTAGGTATACGAATCCGAGACAAATTAAGAAAATGTAAATGGCCTCGTTTCCACGAGCCACCTCATCTTTGGAAATACCAGCCCAGTCAATAGCGTATCCTCTAGGGAGGCTTTTGGCGGCCACTTCATTAATGGTATTGATGGCTTCCCCACTACTGTATCCTGTGGCCGACTGCCCACTAATTTCTGATGCGGTATACATATTTTGCCGGGTGATTTCGGATAGACCGTATACTTTATCCATTTTCATAAAGGCAGAAAAAGGCACCATTTCGTCACGGTTATTTTTTACATACAATTTTAAAATATCTTCGGGAAGCGCTCGGTATTCGGGAGCGGCTTGCACCATTACTTTATATTGACGTCCGAATTTGATGAAACTGATTTCGTAATTACTACCGATTAAGGTCGAGAGTGTATTGGTAGCATTCTCGATGGTCACCCCTTTTTGTTGTGCTAAATCATTGTCGATGTTAAGCATGTATTGCGGGAAACTGGCACTAAAGAACGTAAACACGGAGGAAAGCTCTTTACGTTTATTGAGTTCTTTTACAAACTCGTTACTTACTGCTTCCATTTTTTTATAATCGCCTGTACCCGTTTTATCCAGTAAGCGAAGCTCAAATCCACCTGCAGCACCATACCCTGGAACCGCTGGAGGTTGGAAGAACTCGATGGTAGCCCCAGAAATATCTTTTGATTTCTCTTCCAATTCCTTCATAACTTCTTGACAAGATTGTTTACGGTCTTCCCAACTTTTCAAGTTGATCAAACACGTTCCTGAGTTGGCTCCTGTTCCTTCGGTAAGAATCTCGTATCCTGCTAAAGAAGACACCGATTGAACGCCTGGGATCCCTTCGGCTATCTTTTGTAATTTCTCGGATATTTGATTGGTTCTTTCTAGGGTCGAGCCGGGAGGTGTTTGAATCACCGCATAGAACATCCCTTGATCTTCATTAGGAATAAAACCAGAAGGGACGCTATTGCTTAGAAGGTAGGTTCCGATACAGAATCCAATTAACATTCCGAACGTGATGGTTCTTCTATTTACAATTTTTTCCAAAAGGGTTCTGTATTTATCGGACACTCCACCGAACCATCTATTAAACCCATCCACGATACGGTTTACAGGGGTTTTCTTTTTGGGTTTGCCGTGCGTGTTTTTCAACATCATCGCACATAATGCCGGCGTTAATGTTAATGCAATTAATCCGGACAATACAATGGAGGTTGCCATAGTAATGGAGAACTGTCTATAGAAAATCCCTACTGGACCCGACATGAAGGCTACCGGAATAAATACAGCAGCCATTACGAAGGTAATCGCTATAATAGCGCCACTTACTTCATGCATGGCTTCTTTGGTTGCTTTCCTGGCGGAGAGGTTATTGGTTTCCATCTTGGCGTGGACTGCTTCGATAACGACTATGGCATTATCTACGACGATACCAATAGCTAATACCAAGGCAAACAAGGTAATCAGGTTTAGGGTAATTCCGAAGTACTGCATGAATATGAAAGTTCCAATTAATGATACTGGAACGGCAATAGCGGGAATTAACGTGGAACGCCAGTCACCCAAGAACAAGAATACTACGAGTCCCACTAAAATAAAAGCTTCAATCAAGGTATGAATTACTTTTTCGATGGAGGCATCTAGGAATTTAGAAACGTCATAACTGATTTCGTAATCCATTCCTTTAGGGAAGGTGCTGCCTTTAATTTCGGCTAATTTTGCTTTAACATCCTTGATTACTTGGCTCGCATTACTACCGTAAGATTGTTTTAAAACAATAGCGGCAGATGGTTTTCCATTCAGGTTGGAATAGATATCATACATGGAGCTACCGAACTCAACATTGGCTACATCTTTTAGACGCAGCATTTCTCCATCGGCATTAGATCTCAATATAATGTTATCATATTGTTCTTTTGTGGTATACCTTCCAGAGTATTTTAATACATATTCAAAGGCCTGTGAACGTTTCCCTGAACTCTCCCCTGTTTTACCTGGAGAAGCTTCCAAACTTTGTTGGGCAAGCGCTTCCATTACCTCATCGGCAGAAATTTTGTAGGCCAGCATTCTATCGGGTTTTAACCAAATACGCATGGCGTATTCCCGGTTTCCTAGGATATCTGCAACACCTACTCCATCGACCCTTTTAAGTTCAGAGAGAATATTGATATCGGCAAAATTAAAAAGGAATTTCTGGTCGGTATTTTTGTCGGTACTGTATAAATTAATGTACATCAACATATTGGATTCTTCGCGGGTGATTTTTACCCCTTCACGAACTACTAAGGGAGGGAGTTTGTTTACCACGGAAGCTACACGGTTTTGTACGTTCAGGGAGGCTTGGTTTGGATCAGTACCTAAATTGAATACAATTTGGATGGTACCCTCACCATCGTTACCGGCATCGGAAGCCATATATTTCATTCCGGGTACCCCATTCAAAGCTCTTTCGAGGGGAAGAATGGCCGATTTGATCATTAATTCGTTATTGGCACCTGGGTATTCTACCGTAACATTTACTTTAGGAGGAGAAATACTTGGGAATTGCGTGACTGGAAGCGATATAAGCGCCAGTGCTCCAAGGAATACTATGATGAGCGATATTACGATAGATAATACCGGTCGTTGTATGAATCTGCTAAACATTGTTTATGGGATTAAAGATTACTCTGCTTTCAGTTTCAGATTGGCTAATACCTCTTCAGGTTTTTGGTACACAAATTCTATTTTATCATCATCTTTGGCTTTCTGAACCCCTTCTAGGAGAATTTTATCGGTTGCTGTGATGCCACTTTCGATCACATACAAATCAGGTAATTCCCCTTTAATGACAATCTCTCTTGATTTCAGTTTGTTATCATTACCTACTACAAATACATACATTTTATCTTGAATTTCGTAGGTAGCTTTTTGCGGGATGATGATGGCATTTTTAACGGGAACAGTCATTTCCACTTTACCCGTTTCGCCATTTCTTAAAAGTTTGTCGTTATTAGGAAACTTGGCTCTGAAGGCAATATTACCGGTTTCAGGGTCGAACTCACTTTCAATCACTTCGACTTTACCTTTGTATTTCAATCGTTCATTGTTGGCCAATAGCAAGCTCACTTGACTGTCTCCACGATCTTTGATGTCTGTTTGATACTGCAAGTATTCTGGTTCAGACACGTTGAAATAGGCAAACATTTGGCTGTTATCAGACAGGCTGGTTAGTAATTCACCTTCATCGATAAGGCTTCCCAGTTTTTTAGGGATACGGTCTATGGTTCCATCGAACGGCGCTCTGATTTCGGTAAATGACAAATGAACTTTGGCCATCGCTACTTCGGCTTTCGCTTGTTCTAGTTTGGCTTGAGCCATCGCTTGTTCGCTTTTTGAGACTACATTTTTATCGGCTAGTGCTTTGGCATTTTGTAATTCAATAGTAGCAGCTTGGGCTTCGGCTTGGGCTTTTTGCAATTCGGCTTCATAGAGTTGGGGCATGATGCGGAACAATACCTGACCTGCTTTTACAAATTGTCCTTCGTCTACATAGATGTTTTGTAGAAATCCTTTTTCTTGGGCGCGAATTTCGATGTTGCGCACGGAGCGGATCTGCGAAACATACTCCTTGGTAAAGGAAGTATCGATTACGGCGGCATTGGTTACGGTAAATTTACCTGCTTCTTCTTTTACTTCTTTTTTAGTTGTACAGCTCGTTAGGCACAACAGGGCAATACAGCCCGCGAATAGAACATTTCTCTTCATGGTTTTAAATAAAATTGGAGCGATTAAACGCGTTGAATTCAGAAATTAATAGAGGTTAACGGCGCTTAGTAAAGAAATTTTACTAAACGAAAGTGGGATAAGAGGGTATAAGCTGCCTGTCGTTCGCCAGAATGGAACTAACCTAGCACCTTATTGCTTTAAATCAAATAAGTAAGACGTTGTTTTCGATATAAATTGGAGCTCTGGTGCCTTGAGTGGGCTGCGCCAAAACCACTGCATTATTACAATGGTGGACTTTTGAAAGGCCTATAATAGCGTAACAAAAATTGAAGGGCCATAAATCAAGAATGGAAAGTGATTTATGTTGTGCATTATCGTGAACTTCTTCCCCAAGAGAGTGTTCTTCTTCAAGATCAAAATCAGTGTCTTCGATTAATAAATTACTTTCGTAATTATTGGTATAATTGACGGCATGCTTCAAAGCAAGTTTGGGAGCTGCAGAAGTCCTTACTGCGTTGCTTCGAGAGGACGCATAGAAGTTCTGTCCGCCGCCTAACAGGAGAAAAAACAAATACCCTACAAATACTAGTACTCTCATAATGGGGTCAAAATTACAGAAAAAAAGAAAAAAGAAAAAAGAAAAAAGAAATAAATAACGCGATTAATCCTACGAAAACGATTGCGTTTTGATTAAGAAATGCTTAAGTTTTTAGTTTTCGACACTTTTACTATCTTTAACTCCCAACCCTGATCGCCATGGAAAATAAAAAAAGAAATCCGAGTGTTCCGATATTGATCATTGGAACTGTGGTTTTTGGGCAACAGTTAACCCGTATCCATTATGAACACATTAGAACGGTAGATTATGTAGTTCTATGTTCCTCTCTAATTTTTATTGGCGTTGGAATTTATGTTTCTTATAAAAACAATCGGAATTAAGGCCAAAGGCTTACCCTTCGCTTCTACTGCGTTCTCCGATTTGTTGACGCCACATGGCATAATACAATCCTTTTTCATTAACAAGGTCTTGGTGTTTCCCTTGTTCGATGATTTGTCCTTGTTCCAACACAAAGATTTTATCGGCATGCATGATGGTTGATAATCGATGCGCTATTAAGACTGTGATTTGATCTTGTTTGGAAGAAATATTACGGATGGTTTGGGTAATTTCTTCTTCGGTTATCGAGTCGAGTGCCGAGGTAGCTTCATCGAAGATTAAAAGTTTAGGATTGCGCAATAAGGCTCTTGCAATTGACAAGCGTTGTTTTTCTCCTCCTGAAACTTTTATACCTCCCTCGCCGATTGTCGTATAAATACCATTTTCTGCTCTACTTAATAAATTTTGGCAGGCTGCTTTTTGCAATACATCATTGATTTCAGCATCGGTTGCTGAAGGCTTTACAAACAACAAATTGTCTTTTATAGTACCGGAGAATAATTGAGCATCTTGGGTTACAAAACCAAGTTGGTGTCTCAATTCGGTTAAATCAATTTCGTTAGCGTTTTTTTCATTGTAAAAGATGTCCCCTTCTGCCGGATTATATAAACCGACTAGCATTTTAACTAGCGTAGTCTTTCCGCTGCCAGAGGGTCCAACAAAGGCAAGCGTTTCACCCGCATGTGCTTCAAATGATATATCTTTAACGGCATAAGACTTGGCGCTTTGATGTTTGAACGAAATATTGGCAAATCGCAAATTATTGATAGTACCAATTGTTTTAGGATTTGAGGGTACTGCTTCACTTTTAGAATTCATTAAATTACTAAAATTGTCCATAGAAGCTTTGGTTTCATTGTAGGTTGCAATCACATTTCCTAATTCTTGTAATGGATTAAACAAGAAGAAGGAGAAGAACATAAGAGTGATTAAATCACCAGGTTTAATAATGTCGTTGAATATGAATAAGTACAAGGCAAAAACCAAACTGGTACGCATAAAATGTACGGTGGTTCCTTGAATAAAGCTAAGCGAGCGAATAAACCGCACTTTTTTAAGTTCGAGTCCTAAAATTTTAACAGTAGTTGCATTTAAACGATTGACTTCTTGATTGGTTAAGCCTAAACTTTTCACTAATTCAATGTTGCGCAAGGATTCGGTTGTCGCTCCTGCTAAGGCGGTAGTTTCTCCTAATATTTGGCGCGATACAATTTTGATTCTTTTCCCTAAGAAGGAACTAATGAAAGCGATTACAGGAACGGTCGCTAAGAATATAGGACCTAATAACCAATGAATTTGAATAGCATAGACAATAACAAACGTTATTCCGACTAACGTTTGGAATATCATGGATATGGAAAGGGTAATAAACTTTTCGCAATCAATTTTGACTTTTTGCAATTTTCCTAGTGTTTCGCCACTGCGCTGATCTTCAAAATCTTGATAAGGTAATTGCAAGGCTTTTTTGATTCCGTCTGTATACATTTGGGCGCCGGTGCGTTGAATAATTATATTGGTAAAATAATCTTGGAAATTTTTGGCGATTCGGGAAACCATCGCCGCTCCTAAAGAAAGGGCTAACCAGCCTACTACTACTTTGACAAAGCTATTGTAATTGTGATGAAAATTAGCCACCCCTACGCCGCACTGATTCATTAGTTTACCAATAATAATGGAGTCTGATAATGAAAAACATTGATTTATGGCGGCTAAGAACAAGGCTAAAAACAAGAGTTGTTTATGTGCTTTGATGTAGGAGAATAGTATCTTCATGAATTTAGGTCTAAAAAAGTAGTGCAAAACTAAGACTAAAGTTGTGTTAAATTGCTATTTTATTTACGTCCTTAAGAACTATTTAACACTTCACAAATCAAAAAAATGTAATCTAACTCTTGTATGTATTATATTTTCCCTATCTTTATAATAGCAAGAGATTTACCCCCAATCTTAAACTTGAGTGCATGGAAATAAAAAGAAATTGGATTGCGCTGTCAAAGTGGTTTTCAACCCGACCTTATATCACAGGAATTTTTGTTTTTGTGCTGTTGCTTATAATGGTTAGTTTTGTCTTAAACTTAAGGTATAAGTACTTGGAGGAGAACCGTCGTAGGGAGATGTCTAACATTATTAATGTGGTGCATCAAAACTTTGAGCAAGTCCTTAAGAATAGTTATACTACCACTATTACCCTTGCCATGTCTATCAATGACGAAGGGGTTCCCGATGACTTTTATAAAATAGCACCTCAATTGGTCAAATCTAACGATTGTATTGATGCTGTTCAAATGGTCCCGGATGGCGTCATTAAATATATCTATCCCATCAAGGGAAATGAAGCGGCCTTAGGTTTTGATATTTTACACTCTGACAATTTAAAACAGGGCGCTTTAAAATCCATAGAGACTAAATTGATTTATTTTGCTGGGCCATTGGAACTACGTCAAGGAGGCATGGGAGTTGTAGGTCGGTTACCCATTTTCAAGGAAAATAAATTTTGGGGGTTTTCTGCGGTGATGATTCGTATGAAAACCTTACTGAAGGCAACCGGAATTGAAACCATTGACGATTCTAAATATTACTTTCAGTTTTCAAAAATCAATCCTTATACGGGTAAAGAAGAGTTTTTCTTGTCTAACAAAGAAGATTTCTCAGAAAAATACTTTCAAACGATGACGGTTCCTGATGGGGATTGGAAATTATATTTGATTGCAAGGGATAAAAATGCTTTGCTAATTCAGTTAACCACTTCCTCAATATTTGGTTTTTTATTCTCTTTAATTTGTGGGCTCTGGGTGGTATCTATATTGAAAAAACCTGCGGAATTAGAGTTAAAGATTCTACAGCAAACCCAAAAAATACTGCAGCGAGAGCAAGAATTTAAAACTTTATTTGATCAAGCACCTGTAGGTATTGTTCGACTAGAGACTTCTACGGGAAAATTCATTACGGTAAATGATGCTTTTTGTAAAATTGTAGGGTATACCGAAGCAGAATTAAAGGAATTGCAATTTCAAAAAATCACACACGAAGATGATATAGAGAATGATTTAAAAAACATAGAACTCATTAAAAAGGGCGATTTAAATTCTTTGGAAGTGACGAAACGGTATATTCACAAAACGGGTAGAACGGTATGGGTTACTTTAATCGTTTCTAAAATTTGGAAGAAAGAAAAAAATGTAGTTAATCACATTACGATTGTCGAAGATATTACGGAACGAAAACGAGCGGAAGAGGAGCTCAAACAATCCTTTGAGGTAGTTTCTGAACAAAACAAAAGGTTATTAAACTTTTCCTATATCGTTTCTCATAACCTTCGTTCGCACACTAGTAACATACAATCAATATCCAGTTTTTTAGAAATTGCAGAAACGCAAAAAGAGCGGGATGACATGATCAACTTGCTTAAACAGGTATCCCATTCCCTCAATGAAACAATGAGTAATTTGAATGAAGTAGTAAGTATTAGGACCAATATTAATTTAACGGTAGAACCGCTGAATCTACATGATTACATAGAGAATGCAAAAGTGGTCTTGAGCAAACAGATGCAAAGTAAGTTTGCCAAAGTTCAAAATTTGGTTGCACCTGAAATTGAAGTACTTTATAATGCTGCCTATTTGGAAAGTATCCTTTTGAATTTTATTTCAAATGCGGTGCGCTACAGTCACCCTGATCGTAAACCGATTATTAGCATATCGTATAATGAACAGGAAAAAACATTAACTATTAAGGATAATGGCATTGGAATTGATTTGGAGAAAAACGGCAGCAAATTATTTGGGATGTATAAAACCTTCAACAACAACCCTGATTCGAAAGGCATCGGATTATTTATTACTAAAAATCAAATTGATGCTATGGGGGGCAGAATAGAAACGGAGAGCAAACTAGGTGTAGGTACCACATTTACGATTTATTTCAAATGAAAAACAAAGTAATCTGTATCATTGATGACGATCCTATTTATCAACTTTTGATAAATAAAATTATTGCTAAGGCAGAAACCGAATATGATATTATTTCATTTAAAAACGGAAAAGAAGCCTTGGATAGCCTTACGAGCAATTTGGATCAAGACAAAGAACTGCCTGAAATAATTTTACTTGATATTGAAATGCCCATAATGGATGGTTGGGACTTTATGGATCATATTGAAAAGGCGTTGACGGAAAAGAATAAAAAAACGGCCATTTATATCGTGAGCTCATCGATTGCCCATGAGGATAAAGAAAAGGCTAAAACATTTCCTGAAATCATGGGATATATTTCTAAACCTATGGATAGCGGTAAAATTTTGGAAATCACAAAAGCAGTTAAAGGAAAGCCATAAAAAGGCTTTGGTTTTCATCGAATTAGTTTATTTTTACCTGATAATTTTTTTATTCCATGGTAGAATTTATTGGATATACTGGCGCAATGCTTATTGGTATAGTGCTTGGAATCACGGGCGGGGGCGGTTCTATACTAACAGTTCCTATCCTAGTGTATGTCTTGAGTATGAATCCACTCTTGGCCACAGCCTATTCCTTATTCATTGTGGGCAGTACTTCTGCTTTTGGTACTTTTCAAAACTTTAAAAAAGGCTTGGTCGCTCCAAAAACGGCTGTGCAATTTGCTATACCTTCGGTAATAGGGGTGTATTTAACACGAAAATTTATTGTTCATCGCTTGCCCGATGTGCTTTTTTATTTTGGCTCATTCCAACTTTCGAGGGCTACCTTTCTAATGCTTCTTTTTGCTGTGGTTATGTTTATGGCTGCCTATTCCATGCTGAAACCTCAAAAGGATATGAGTGAGGAAAAAAGCAAAGGAATCATCGAGGTAAGTGTTCAACTGTTTTTTGTGGGAATACTGATTGGATTGATTGGTGCTGGCGGGGGCTTTTTAATCATACCTGCTCTCGTAAAACTCGCTAAACTCCCTATGAAAAAAGCGATTGGAACTTCCTTACTAATCATCACGATTAATTCATTATTTGGTTTCATAGGAGATCTTGAAACAACCGTAATTGACTGGGCGTTTTTAATTCCATTTACGGGTGTATCCGTACTAGGCATATTTATTGGTTTAAAAATCCAACACTTTATAGACGAAAAATTATTAAAAAAGATATTTGGACTTTTTGTTTTAGTAATGTCTATATTGATTTTATACAAGGAGCTTTTTTCATAAAGTATTCTAAAATAATCCGATTTTAATTTGTATATCTTTAATTTTGCTTAAAATTCAGCATTATGAAAATTGAACAACTTTATACTGGATGTATAGCCCAAGCTGCTTATTATTTAGAAAGTAATGGAGAAGCCGCCATTTTTGACCCGCTCCGAGAAGTAGGGCCTTATTTAGACAAAGCACAAAAAGACCATGCCCAAATAAAATACATTTTTGAGACCCATTTTCATGCGGATTTTGTTTCAGGGCATTTGGATTTAGCCCAAAAAAGTGGTGGTAAAATAGTTTATGGACCAACAGCACAACCTGAATTTGACGCAATTATTGCCACTGATAATCAAGAATTTAAAGTTGGATTCTACACCATCAAAGCTATTCATACGCCAGGACACACCCTAGAGAGCACTTGCTATCTCTTGATTGATGAAAACGGAAATCACCATGGCATTATCACGGGGGACACCTTATTCATTGGCGATGTAGGCCGACCTGATTTAGCACAAGCCTTAACGGAGGAATTAACTCAAGAAGTATTAGCTTCTAATTTATATGATTCTTTGCGCAATAAAATTATGCCTTTATCGGATGATTTGATTGTATACCCTAGCCATGGTGCCGGGAGTGCATGTGGAAAAAATATGAGTAAAGAAACCACAGACACCCTAGGGAATCAAAAGAAGACCAACTATGCCTTGCGTGCCGATATGAGCAAAGAAGAGTTTATTGATGAATTGCTTAATGGACTTGGTTCGCCACCCGCTTATTTTCCACAAAATGTATTGTTGAACATTAAAGGCTATGCTAGCTTAGATAGTGTACTTAAAAAAAGTAACATTGGATTAGCGGCTACCGAATTTGAGGCCCTTGCTAATCAAAAAGATGTCATTGTTTTAGACGTTAGACATGAAAATGATTTTATAAAATCTCATATTCCGAATTCGCTATTTATTGGAATACAAGGAAATTTCGCCCCGTGGGTAGGTGCCTTAATTGGTGATGTTGCTCAAAAACTACTAGTAGTTGTGCCGGAAGGGCGAGAAGAGGAAACGATAACACGTCTTTCTCGAGTAGGTTTTGACCATGTTTTAGGCTATTTAAAAGGCGGTATTGCTGCTTGGACTAGCGCAGGATTTGAAACAGATGAAATCACGTCTCTCAGTCCTGAAACATTTGCAGCACAATTTACTTCAAGCAGCATTGTAATTGATGCTCGTAAACCAGGAGAATTTGAAGCTGAGCATGTTAAAAATGCCCTAAACCTGCCATTGGATGCGATCTATGAAAACTTTCAAAGTGTTCCTAGGGACGAAACGTTCTTTTTACATTGTGCTGGAGGATATCGTTCTGTCATCATGGCCTCTATCTTAAAGTCACGAGGAATAAACAATCTAATTAATATCGAAAAAGGATTTAATGGCATCAAAGAGACGGCTGTACCCTGCACACAATTTGAATGTCCGTCTTCAAAAAAATAAATCTTAAAAAAAAAACAATTACATATTTTACATAAAGCAAAATAGATACATTTGCAGACAAATTTTTAATATTAGAAAAATGAAAAAAATACTTCTTTTAGCTACTGTGACTTTAGCACTTTACTCGTGCAGCAAGGTAGCTGATGGCGAATACTTGATTACAGGAAAAGTAAAAGGAATGAAAACAGGCATGGTTTTTTTGCAAAAAGAAGGTCCTGATGGAATGAGTTTAGTCAACATCGACACGGTTAAAATAGTTGACGAGAAATTTGAAATCAAAGGAAAAGTTGATGAACCAGCTATTAGTATGATTGAAATTCAAAAAGTAAATGGCAAAATACCATTTATCTTAGAGCATGGTGAAATCACATTGGAAGTAGATAAAGACAGTATTTTTAAATCTAAAATTGGCGGTACTTACAGTAATGATGAGTTTTCAAAATTCAATGATGAGTCGGCTAAAATTAGAAAAAGAATTCAAAAATCAGTAATGGATTTTCAAATGAAAAACATGACTGCTATGAATGATGCTCGTAAAAACAATGATACGGTAACCATTAATTCTTTGCGTAAACAATACGATGTTTTACAAAAAGACATGACGGATTACACTTTTAATTACCCTAAGACACATCCTAAATCATTTATTAGTGTTTTGATTACACAGGCAATGTTTAGTAATCCTAAATTCAAAAGTCAAGAAATTGAAACAATTTTCAATTCATTGGATGCGTCACTTAAAAAAACAAAACCTGGTAAGAAAATAAAAGAAAACCTTGATACTGTAAAAAAGCAGTTGTCCACTAAAAAAACTGTTTCAGTTGGTTTAGTGGCGCCCGATTTTAAAGCACCAACTCCTGAAGGAACGTTGACTTCTTTAAAAGAGAACCTAGGTAAAGTTACCTTACTTGATTTTTGGGCTTCATGGTGTCCGCCATGTAGAGCTGAAAACCCCAATGTAGTAGCATTATACAATGAATTTCACAATAAAGGATTAAACATTATAAGTGTATCGCTTGATGAGCAAGCTGATAAATGGAAAGAGGCAATTGCGAAAGACAAATTGACTTGGACCCAGGTTTCTAATTTAAAAGAAATGAAAGATCCCATTGCTGTTCAGTATGGAGTAACCCAAATCCCTACTACCTTTTTAATCGATGCGACTGGAAAAATAGTAGCGATCGATCTAAGAGGAGAAGAATTAAAAGCCAAAGTTAGCGCGCTTTTAGCTGTGAAGTAAGAAATCTAAAAAGTAATAGTATAAAATCTCCTTCGGGAGATTTTTTTATTTAATTCAGGACCAAACCTTTAAAAAAACCTTTGATAAAATAAGTCCTTTTTATTTGTGAACTTCAAAAGTGTTTTTATATTTGCAACCGCGTTAGGCGATGGGGAGATACTCAAGCGGCCAACGAGGGCGGACTGTAAATCCGCTGATTACATCTTCGCAGGTTCGAATCCTGCTCTCCCCACAAAAAACGTCCAAGTTACTTGGACGTTTTTTTTATTTACTAGTGGGATCAAAATTATAGTACGGGCCAACTTTTAGCAGTACTAACTATTTTAATACAATCTCACAAGATAAAACTTGATTTCTCGTCTTAACTGTAGGTTTGCACATCGTTCTAAATCATTACATTTATAACGTCTTTTTGGTTTATCATTTATGAAAAATAGAATTAACTTGTTTTTATTGTTTGGGATATTGAGTACTGCTCAACTACTGGTAGCTCAAAAAACTAAAACCATTGCTTTGCATTTTGTTCCGGTCTATGACAGCACAACTTTGGAATTGGGTAAAAAATATCCTAGCACAACAGAACAAAACTGGTTGACGTTTACACAATTCAAATGCTACGTATCTCATTTTGAGTTATACAAAAACAGACAATTAGTTTTTATTGACACCGCTGAGGCTTATCTATTAGACAGCGATGCACCCACTTCCTTAACCCGAGAAATAGCAGTTCCAACTACTATCGATTTTGATGCAATAAGGTTTTACTTTGGGGTGGACGACAAAACGAATGAAAAGGGAATTTCGGGTGGTGACTTAGACCCTGGTAAAGGCATGTATTGGACTTGGCAGACTGGTTACATCAACATGAAACTTGAAGGCAATTGCGCAACGGTTCCTACTGCTGACCATGGCTTTCAATTTCATTTAGGAGGCTTTATGGAACCTTATGCTTCGTTCCAACCCATATATTTACAGACCCAAAACACGACCGACATTAGCATCTCAATCGAACTAAACGATTTTATTAAAAAAATAAAATTAGCGGAAACCCATGCTATAATGTCTCCGGGAGAACCCACCGTACTATTATCGAAGGATGCGGCTTCAATGTTCCATTTGAAATGAAAAAATATTATTTGTTTATTATTTTTTTGGTGCTTTTCACTACTGCTTTTATTCCGAAAATGGAAGACGAGCCCTATTTCTATATCCCAAAGAATTGGCCTAAACCAGCATATGATTTTTCACAGAATCCCTCAAGTTCGGCGAAAGTACAATTAGGCAAAGCGTTATTTTATGACCCTATACTTTCCCGTAATAACACTATTTCGTGTGCGAACTGTCATTCCCAGTATACTGCATTTGCCCATATTGATCATAAATTGAGCCATGGCATTGAAGATAGGATTGGTAACCGCAACGCACCTTCTTTGCTCAACCTGGCTTGGAATACCAGCTTTATGTGGGATGGTTCTATACATCATTTGGATGCACAGGCTATTGCTCCCATTAGCAATCCGCTTGAGATGGATGAAAAGCTAGAGCATGTCGTTGCGAAATTACAAACCTCAAAGTTATATCGAGGATTATTTCAAGAAGCTTATGGTGATAGTTTAGTTACCGGTGAGCGTACGTTAAAATCGATATCTCAGTTTATGTTGACCTTAATTTCTGCAAATTCCAAATACGATAAAGTACAGCGAAAAGAGCCAGGTTATGCATTTACAGAAAGTGAGAATAGAGGCTATCGTCTCTTTCAACAAAATTGTGCCTCTTGTCACAAAGAACCGCTGTTTACGACCCATAAATTTGAAAATAATGGACTGCAACCCGATAGTATATTAAGGGACATTGGAAGGATGAAGGTTACTTTAAATCCCAAAGATTCTTTGTTGTTTAAAGTCCCAAGTTTGCGCAATGTAGAAGTCACGGCTCCTTATATGCATGATGGACGTTATGCTAATTTGTCCATGGTGCTGTTTCATTATACCAATAACATTTATCCTTCTAAATCTCTAGCAAAACCTTTACTTAAAAAAATAGTTTTAACAGAAAATGATAAAGGAGCTATTTTAGATTTTTTGAAGACCTTAACCGACGAATCCTTTTTAAGGAATAAGCAGTACTCCTATCCTCGGGCCCTTTTCCTAAAAAACTAACCCATAAAAAAAGTCCCCGAAGGGACTTTAGAATTTTTAATACATGTACTTATTCTAATGCAAAAGTAACGCTAACGTTGGTATTAATTTCCATATCTCCAACGGCTAAGGTTTCTCTTGGAGCGGCCATATCGGCAGCCATAGCCATCAGACCGTTTTTATACATAGGTTGCGGCACATAGGTTTGAGAATTATCGGTTATCAACAATGCTTTCCCTACTTTTTGACCTAATACAGCAACATAATCGTTTGCTTTTTGTTGGGCATTTAGGATGGCATTTTTACGCGCTTCTTTTTCATATACTTCCATCTTGGAGGATTTAAATTCCACACCTTGTATGGTATTGACACCGGCATCATTGAGCCCGATCATGATTTCATCGTACTTAGACAAATCTTTTACTGTAATACTTAAGGTTTGATTGGCTTGAAAGTTTGATTTCTTCTTTTCAAAATCGTAGCCTTTATTTAGGCTAATGTTATTGGTTTTGTAATCAGCACTGGGAATACCACTTTTCTTCAAGAATTTAATAACACGGTCAACGACTTCGTCATTAAGTGTTTTTACTTCTTTAGCATCCTTACCTGAATTCTGAAATCCAACAGTAACAATTGCTTGATCTGGGATTACTTTTACTTTGCCTTCACCAGTCACTGAGATTTGCGGAACTTGCGCCTTTTGTTCTTGTCCTTGAAGGTTTAGGGCAAAAACTAATGCCATTACTAAGACTGCTTTTTTCATACTATTTTATTTTTAGATTGATTTTTAGGGATGGTTCAAAAGTTGTGCCAATTATAACTTACCCATTTTTGCCATCACAAAGAGAATCACAATAGGAATGGCTAATAATAGTACCATAAAGGTATGTTCTTGAAATAAGGCAGGATCTTTTAATAAAGTAATAGCGTAGCCTCCTATAGCGCCTCCAAAATGAGCTGTGTGTCCTATATTATCTAATTTGGCTTTCATTCCGTATATAGAATACAACAAATACCCAATTCCGAAGATATAGGCTGGTAATGGAATCACCCCAAAAATCCCTATGGTCATGTCGGGCTCCAATAATATTGCTGAATAGATAATTCCCGTAACCGCTCCAGAGGCTCCAACTGCACTATAATTATAATCGTTTCCGTGAAAAAGCATGGTTAACAAACTTCCAAAAATTAAACTACCGCCATAGATCAACAGAAAAGTAAAATTTCCTAAATAATCTGCGACCACCGGAGCAAAAGAATATAAAGCGATCATGTTAAAAGCCAGGTGAAAGAGATCTGCATGAAGGAACGCAGAACTGATCATTCTAATTTGTTCACCAGCCCTTATGCTACCCACATGGAACTGGTATTTTCTAAAGAAGTATTGATCATTAAATCCTTTATAACTTATGAGAACATTGGCTATAATGATACCCAACAGAAACATATTATTCATCATTTCATTTTTTTGTAAAAATAATAAACTTGCTTAGGTTTTCTTAACAGCTAGCGATAAAATAACAATTAACTTTATATTTGCATAAAATTAAATACATGCAATTTATTGTCTTTATTATCCTTTACCCTATACTTTGGTTAATTTCCATGTTCCCATTTAGGTTGCTCTATGGTTTATCAGATGGGATTTATCTTTTACTGTACAATGTAATTGGCTATCGCAAAAAAGTGGTTCGTGACAATATTGCATTGGCTTTACCCCACTTATCCAAGGAAGAGCGCCTTTTGATCGAAAAAAAATTCTACCACCACTTATGTGATCTATTTTTGGAAATGATCAAAACCATGACCATTTCTGAAAAAGAATTGGACCGACGGTATACTTTTACGAATATTGATTTATACCTAGATTTAGAAAAAAAACAGAAAAGCATTGCGGTCTTTATGGCGCATTATGCTTCTTATGAATGGGCCATTTCCATGAATCGCATCACCAATTTTGAAGGATATGCTATCTATAAAAAAATTGCTAATAAATATTTTGACAAACTAGTAAGGGATATTCGATCTAAATTCAAAGCCACTTTAATTACGAATAGAGAAACGATAAAAATCATCGAGCAAAATGCCAAAGTAAAGCATTTAGGCATTTATGGTTTTGCAAGTGACCAATCTCCACAATTAAGCAAAACCCATCACTGGAGTACCTTTATGGGAATAGAGACACCAGTGCATACTGGTGCTGAAATGTTGGCCAAACGATTTGACATGAATGTTTTATTTCTTAAAACTCGAAAAGTAAAACGCGGGTTTTATGAAGGCACCTTTGAATATTTGGTTGATCATCCTAAGGAGGTTCCCAACTATGAAATTTCGGATGCTTTTTTGAAAAAAGTAGAATTACAAATTCTAGATGCTCCAGAATTTTATTTATGGACCCATAAACGCTGGAAACACCGAAAGCAATAATATGAAGCTCCTACAAGATTAGGTTTATACTTTAAACCACTTTTTGACCATCTCTTTTTCCTGATGTTTTGCTGCTTTGTGAACGAACTCATTTGATTTGTAATTGTAGTCGTAGTCAGCGGCCCACTCTTTATGATGTAATGCTAAGGCTTTGATGCTTTGGCAAACCATTTCGATTTCTTCAGTAGTAGTTGTGGGATGAATCGACATTCTAATCCAACCTGGCTTTTTTATTAAATCTCCGGAGGTAATTTGGCATACTAAATCATGGGATGTTTCTTGATCAACATGCAATAAATAATGTCCGTAGGTTCCGGCACAACTGCAGCCACCACGTGTTTGAATTCCGAAACGATCATTTAATAATTTCACCCCTAGATTATAATGCAAGTCGTCAATATAAAACGAAATTACCCCTAATCTATCCTGGTGTTGATTCGCTAGAATGTGAATATTTTCAATATCGTTCAATTCGCCGAAAATATAGTCAACAATTTCGTGTTCGCGTTTCAATATATTCGTAACACCCATTTGCTCTTTCAACTGAATCGCTAAGGCTGTTTTAATAACCTGAAGAAAACCGGGAGTACCGCCATCTTCACGATCCTCAATATTATCAATATATTTATGCTCTCCCCATGGATTTGTCCAACTTACTGTTCCGCCACCTGGACAATCGGGAATATTATTTTTATATAAGTTTCTATTAAAAATCAAAACTCCAGAAGTCCCTGGCCCTCCTAAAAACTTGTGCGGAGAGAAGAAAATAGCATCTAAATACCCTTCATCATCTGGATGCATATTTATATCAACGTAGGGTCCGGAACAAGCAAAATCCACAAAACAAACCCCGTTATTTTGATGCATTATTTTCGCTACTTCATGATAAGGTGTTCTAATCCCTGTCACATTGGAACAGGAGGTAATGGAAGCAATTTTAAAGCTTCTTTCCTTATACTTATCCAGTAAATTGTTAAATTCATTTAAACAAAACAAACCTTCATCAGTTGCTGGAATAACGACTACATCGGCAATCGTTTCTAGCCAAGAAGTTTGATTGGAATGATGCTCCATGTGAGAAATAAAAACCACAGGCTTTAAGGCCATTGGAATAGTAGTGAATTCCTTTAAATTTTCAGGAATTTTTAATCCTAAGATACGTTGGAATTTATTGACCACCCCAGTCATTCCGGTTCCTGTATTGATTAAAATATCGTTATCATTTGCTTTAACATGTGCTTTTATAATATGCTTGGCTTCGTGATATGCCATAGTCATAGCGGTTCCTGAAATCGTAGTTTCAGTATGGGTATTGGCTACAAAGGGGCCGAATTCATTCATCAATTTTTCTTCAATTGGGCGATATAATCTCCCGCTTGCAGTCCAATCAGTATAAACGATTTTTTTTATTCCAAACGGTGATTCGAATTCTTGGTTGATGCCAATTATTTGTTCTCTAAATGTTTGAAAGTAGCTTTCTAAGGATGTTTTGGACTCCGATTTAATCATTGGGTAACTATTTGAGTTCAAAGATACATTATTTTTAATTTTTTGTTAAAAATGGTTTTACTAATGAATTTGGAAAACAATGAAACTATTTAAATCTTATATTTGTTAAGACCAAGACTAACCCTTTACTATGAAAAAAAAGCTTGCCCATATATCTATTGTTTTTGGGTTGACTTCACTTTGGTGCCAAGAAGAGCAGGACGTCGATAATACAAATAATCCATAGATTACCTTTTGAAATAAACCAAAAAATCCCCATAGTTGGGGAGTTTTTTAATAAATAAATTTCAGAGATTTGAGGCAACTAAATTTTAAAACTTAACACCATGAATGAACAAACGTACACCGCTACAGGACAAATTGATGTTTCCCAAAAACAGCTTACTTTGAGTATTGCATTACCAGACCCTCCCAGCAGAAACATTATTTCAACCACTTATTACAATTTGAGTAAAAAATCACTTGCTACTGGACAGCTGATGAATGTCGTCTTGTGTGAATTTACATTTGACAATGATCCCGGGCTTGCTTTACCGACTCCTACAAATGATGTTTTTCAAACCGCAGTAGCATTGGATGCTATTGTAAAATCACCGGGGCTCTCGGGAGTTCAAGATTTTGATTTTTCGACCAACACGGATTGTTTATTCTTGTTTTTTCACAGTACGGAAGCAAATGCTGATGACCGAGAAGCTTTTTTTGACGACCTAGAAAACTTGTATGCAAATGCAAATCACGGACCTTATGTAATAATTGCTCCTGTTTTAAAAGGAAAACCAATGCGAGGAAGACCACGTTCTGTCGGTGGTGTTTTGGTATAAAAAAATGAATAATAACGTATACAATAGTTTTAAAACCATTCTGCTCGTAATTTGCTTTATTGCGAGCGGAATGATTTTTGGTCAAAGTCCCAATTTTATTAAAATAAAAAAACTCCTCGACAATGGACAAAATATCGAAGCCATTAAAACGCTAAAAACCTTTGAACATAAAAAACTCCGAAAAGACCAGTTAGCGAGGACCTATTTTTATTTAGGAATTGCATATGGAAACGAAAATAAAAACGACACTTGTTTTAGGTATTTAAATAAAAGTGAAAGTATCTATACATCTATAGATAGCATTCCTAGTGCTATGGAAGTGAAACTGGAAATAGCTTATGCTTTAAGTGTAGAAAACTATGACCCAAAAATAATTAAGCAATTATACCAAGAATATATTATTTATGCGGAAGGCACTAAAAATCCTAATAAAATAACAAAAGGCTATTATGAAATGGCAAGTTTTTTGATTACAGAAGAACCTAAGCTCTCGCAAAAGTATTTTTTTAAAGCCCTGAAAATTAACAAAAAAACAAATGATGAAAAAGCATACTGTAAAATTATCTTTAGTTTAGCTGGCTTGTACTGTAATGACATATATCAGCCCGACTCCGCTTTATATTATTATGAAAAAGCTTTACCTATCTCGAAAAAACATAATAACATTTATGATATCTGTCGGAATTATAAAAATCAAGCTCATATCTACACCCTTCGAAAAAACTACCTCAAAGCTCTTAGCCTCTTAAAAGAAGCCCAATGCCTTCCAAATAATAAATATGTAAAAAACATCAGTAGCATGATACACCAAGACCTATCGGTCAATTATGCTGCAATTGGCAACTATCCTCTAGCCTACAAGGAGCTGAAAAAATATACGGAAACCAAGGAGGATGCAGCTTTTTTAAAGCAAAACCAAATAATTCAAGATTTACAAACTAAATACGACACAAAAAATAAAGACTTTGAAAACCTGACACTTAAAACAAAAGACAAAAATAATAAATTATTAATTTTCCTAATCATTGGAATCCTTGTGATTGTTTCCTTTCTAGGCTATTTACGCATTAATTTCTTAAAGAAGAAAAAGAAAATAGCAGAACAGGAAAAATTGATTGAAGCCCAAAAACTAACCAATGCTCTGAAAGAACATGAACTCAAAGAAATTGATAAGTTACTGGAAGGGCAAGAAAAAGAGCGCCTGAAAATCGCTAATGATTTGCATGACAACTTGGGCAGTTTGATGGCTACCTTAAAGCTCAACTTTCAAAATTTAAAACGAAACAGTCAAACTACGCTAGAAGAGGAAGAACTTCTTTTTATAAAAACCGATGCCATGTTGGACGAAGCCTATCAAAAAATTAGAGGCATTGCCCATTCAAAAAACGCTGGTGTTATAGCTAATGAAGGTCTTTTGCCTGCCATAATGAATATGGCTAAAAAAGCCACCGTTCCTGGTAGGCTTACTGTACAAGTGGTTCCCTTTGGCTTGGACGAACGTATTGATAATGCTATTGAAGTCAACATCTTTAGAATGGTTCAAGAAATCTTGACCAATGCAATAAAACATTCTGAAGCCAATGAAATCACCATTCATCTTACACAACATCATGACAGCTTAAACATTATTATTGAAGATAATGGAAAAGGGTTTATTCCAAAAAACAGGGATAAAAAAGAAGGCATGGGATTACCCAATATCGAAAAGAAAGTAGAACACATGGGGGGTACCTTTACCATTGACAGTACGCAAGGGAAAGGAACCTCCATTTTAATTGACCTCCCCTTATGATTACATTAGCCATCGCAGAAGACCATCAAGCGCTCATTGACGGAATGAAATTATTCTTAAGAAACGAAGCCGATATTCAAATTGTGGGAGAAGCCAATGATGGCGAAGCACTGATTGAATTAGTGCGCCAAAAAAGACCAAGTATCGTAATTACCGATATTCGCATGCCAAAATGTGACGGAATATCTGCCACAAAAACCATCAAGGAAGAATTCCCTAAAACAAAAGTTATTGCTTTTAGCATGTTTGATCAAGCAGAAGCTATTGAGCAAATGAAACATGCAGGTGCTTCGGGATATATTATGAAAAATGCTTCTTTGCAAAAGGTATTAGAAGCCATTAGAACTGTTGATAAATACGGTCAATATTTTGACAATTCCATAGCTACTATTGATGATCTGACAAAAGAAGTCATTATTTTAAGTACCCGTGAAAAAGATATCCTTAGGCTCATCGGGGAAGGACATTCCTCTCAAGAAATTGCTGATCTACTTTCTATTGGTAAAGCCACAGTGGATACCCATCGCAAAAACATCATAAAAAAAATAAACGTTCATGGCAAGACAGATTTAATACGATTTGCAATCGAGAGAAAATATGACTTTTAAAGGAACTTAAGCAGCTATCGACAAAATGCAAATAGTACACATTTCAACCCAGTATAACGTTTATTCAGCTATTAAAAAGCAACTATAAGTAAGAATTATTTTATTCAAAAATCCCCATTGTTGGGGATTTTTTTTTGCTTTTTAGGTTTTACTTTTGGTACGTAGATTTAATGCTATTGTAACAACAGCCTATATGAAAAATGCTACTGTAGAAGCAATGAGAACGACAAAACGAAATCAACAATAAAATATGCTATGAAATAGTATGCTTGTATTACTTATACAAGCGTATAGAATAATAAGCATACCACTTCACCTCTCCTCTTGCATTCTTGAGACTTTTGTAAGAGGTTAAGGTGGGGCAAATTAAAAAATTGGATTATTATGAACATCACTTTAAAGAAGCTATTATGAGTTGGAATAATGTAGACACCCAGTGTAAATTAATGTATGGCGACCAATTTGCCGAATTGCCTAAACCGGAAGATCGAAAAGTGATTATCAGAGCCATAGCCGATGAATTTCCTAATTTCTCTCGGACACGCATTGCGGCATCGGTAGATCAATGTTTTAAATTAAATTCTGTTCCTTTTCCCAGAAGAACGTTCTTAGTATTTGTTCAAAATTTTTTTAAATAAATCAGAATCATAATTCCAAAAAAACACCAAAAGTCAAGTATTAATTAAAAACATTTAGTACCATGCAAAAAACCAATAATCACTTAATAGGCGTAGTAGGTGTCACTGTTTTAGCGAGAAGAATTAATCCAGATATTGGGAATTACTTAGAACATTACACAACAGACGACAGCCATTATGCAGTACATTTAAGCAATAATGGTATTATCATTGTGTCGCATGATACTGCTGAAGATTTTGAAACAGATGATCCCGATATATTTGACGTAAGAATTGAACAAGTAGCAAATACCTTTAAAAGAGTATAAACAATTTAAAAAAGCATTTTAATTTCCTTTACCTCATAAAGGTAAACTTGGTCATCATCCTTTAAAACCGCTAATTTACCTTCTCTGTTGACTGTTTGAATTATCCCCATAAATCGTTCTCCTAGAACATCTTCAAAAGCACAAGGTACATTGATTTTAAAAAGTTTATTTAAATAATTCTTCCAATTAACTTCAACAGGAGTTTGTAGTAGTAATTCTAGACTTGTTTTAATTTGATGGGCAAGAGTTTCTATTTCATAAACGTTACCCGTTATACAAGTTAGAGATGTGGCTTGAGGTAAGTTACCAAAATTAGTTTGATTTAAGTTAAGACCAATTCCGATGACTGAAGCAAAAGAACCAGTCGGTTTTAAGGTGTTTTCAATAAGTATGCCACCTACTTTTTTTCCCTCTGCCATAATGTCGTTGGGCCACTTTAAACTTGTATTGGGAATATTTAGTTGTTCTAATACTAGTATCACCGCTAGTGCAACAGTCACATTGAAATCAAAAATATTGTGACTTTTAAAAGAACTCTCATTGACGAAGATACTCATAGTGAGATTCTTACCCGGTTCAGAGTGCCATTGTGCATTCAATTGCCCTCTGCCTTTATTTTGTTCAACTGCAGTGACTATGGTGAAATTATCCAGTTCATTCTCTCTAGCTAATTGTTTTAAATAGTCATTTGTTGAATCTATGGCATCGAGTTTGATAATAGACATAATAATATTGAATAAATATAACTAATTTTTAAACTTTTGTTAGGCAAAAATAATTACAAAATGTAATACCTTTGCCAAACATACATAAATAATACATGGCGAAAAAAGTAGCGCAGTCTGATGTTCTCTTAGCAAACATCATTAAAGGCATAGAAGAGGTAAAGGGTAATGACATAGACATACTTGATTTAAGAGAAATAGATACTGCAGTATGTGATTATTTTATCATTTGCAATGGTAGTTCAAACACTCAGGTTAATGCAATAGTTAATTCCATCCAAAAAATAGTTTCAAAAGAATTGAAGGACAAGCCTTGGCATGTCGAAGGAACCGACAATGGAGAGTGGGTGTTAATGGATTATGTAAACATTGTAGTCCATGTTTTCCAAAAGCAAATTCGAGAATTTTATAACATTGAAGGACTTTGGGGGGACGCCAAAATTACTACCATACAAACCAATTACTAAAAGTTGACAACATAAAAAATGGCTAGCGAAAAAAATTCGAATAATTTTAAAATAAGTCCGTGGTGGATTTATGCTGCTTTAATTGCAGTATTTTTTGCTCTTAACTATTTTGGTGGGTCCAATTTTCAGGATGCAACCAAAATAACCTACTCGAAATTCAACGAATATCTAGATAAAGGACAAATTGAAAAAGTTGTTGTTTATAACAAAACAGAAGGTGAAGCCTATTTGACTAAAGCTGCTCTAAAAGACATTGCCCATAAAAAAGTTGCAAAAGACATGTTGGGTAATGTTAATAAAGGTCCGCATTATTCCTTTGACATCGGTAATGACGAGATTTTTCAAAACAAAATTGTAAAAGCGTCTCAAGAAGGCAAACTTAAAGGATACGACTTCAAACCCAAAAGCAATTGGACAGAACTGTTAATTAGCTTATTACCCATAATTGTCATCATTGGATTATGGATATTAATTATGCGTCGTATGTCGGGTGGTTCTGGCGGTGCCGGTGGAGGTCAGATATTCAATATTGGCAAATCTAGGGCAAAACTTTTTGATGAAAAGACCGATGTTAAAATAACATTTAAAGATGTAGCCGGCTTAGAAGGCGCAAAAGAGGAAGTTCAAGAAATTGTTGAATTTTTAAGAAATCCTGACAAATATACTACACTAGGAGGTAAAATTCCTAAGGGAGCGTTGTTAGTCGGACCTCCGGGAACAGGTAAAACTTTACTAGCAAAAGCCGTTGCTGGAGAAGCCAAAGTACCTTTCTTTTCATTATCAGGATCTGATTTTGTAGAAATGTTTGTGGGGGTGGGAGCCTCACGTGTTAGAGATCTATTTAAACAAGCTAAAGATAAATCTCCTGCGATTATTTTTATTGACGAAATAGATGCTGTTGGTCGGGCTCGTGGAAAAAACAATTTTTCAGGTTCAAACGATGAGCGAGAAAATACCTTAAATCAACTTTTAACAGAAATGGATGGCTTTGGCACTAATACTCATGTAATTGTATTAGCTGCAACCAACAGAGCAGATGTTTTAGACAAAGCTTTAATGCGTGCTGGACGATTTGACCGTCAAATCTATGTTGATTTACCAGATATTAGAGAGCGTAAAGAAATTTTTGAAGTACACTTAACGCCGTTGAAAAAAGTAGATGACTTAGATGTAGACTTTTTAGCCAAACAAACACCAGGTTTCTCTGGAGCCGACATAGCTAATGTATGTAATGAAGCCGCTTTAATTGCTGCTCGTAATAATAAAACGGCAGTTGACAAACAAGATTTCTTAGATGCTGTAGATAGAATTGTTGGTGGATTAGAAAAGAAAAATAAAATTGTAACCACTGATGAAAAACGCGCTATAGCCGTTCACGAAGCAGGTCATGCAACTGTAAGTTGGATGTTAGAACATGCTGCTCCATTAGTAAAAGTAACCATTGTACCTAGAGGACAAAGCTTGGGTGCCGCTTGGTACTTACCTGAAGAACGACTCATAGTTCGTCCTGAACAAATGTTAGATGAAATGTGTGCCACTATGGGTGGTCGTGCTGCCGAAAAAGTAATGTTCAATAAAATTTCAACGGGTGCCTTAAGTGATTTGGAAAAAGTCACTAAACAAGCAAGAGCAATGGTGACCATTTATGGTTTAAATGAAAAACTAGGTAACGTTACATATTATGATTCTTCTGGTCAGAGTGAATATAATTTCTCAAAACCTTATTCAGAGGAAACAGCTTTAACGATCGATAAAGAAATATCAAACCTAATAGAAACAGAATACCAGAGAGCTATTAAAATACTCCAAGACAACAAGGATAAATTAGAACAACTAGCCAATATTTTAATTGAAAAAGAAGTTATTTTTAAAGATGATTTAGAAACTCTTTTCGGAAAAAGACCCTTTGATATACCTGCTGAAGAAACAGACATAGTATAGACCTAAATGTTTTTTAACATTTTTTTAAAATCTTAATTCAAAACATACTTTTGAATTAAGATTTTTTTATCTTTGAAGGATTTCAAATTCAAAACTAGATTATAATTTAACAAGCATGAGTCTTTTCAGAAAAATTTTTGGCGCTGGTAATGATGCCTCTGACGAAGAAAGTCAAAGCGAATTCAACAACACACCTTCCAGTTTTTCATTGCTACCTGTAGATGAAAAGTTCACTTATAACTTCAAAAAAAATGGAGGTAAATTTTTGTATTGCGAAAATTTAAATGAAGTTAAAGATCAGTTTTTAAATATTTTGGAAGAAAACGATTGGTTTGAGTGTGAGGCACTGTGTTATGAACCTAAACTTTTCAGTTTACTTGATGAAAACAAACTGACACATGACAAACCAACAAACCCTAAATTTTTACTAGCAAGTTGTGAAAATCTAATTGCAGATGAAGGTTCTGTTCTTTTTTCATCAAATCAGATAAAACAAAACAAACCAAACGACTTACCCATTAACATTGTTATATTGGCTACTACAAGCCAAATTTTGGAGACTAAAAGTGATGGACTGCGAGTAATAAAAAAGAAATACGATAAAGATTATCCAACCAATATTACCACTATTAAATATTTCGAAAAAGCAAAAGATGAAGACTTTTTACAGTACGGAAGTACTGCTAAGAACTTATACCTATTGCTTCTTGAAGATTTATAATATGAGTACTACTTTAACCAGAGCCCTTTCGGGAGCCGTTTATGTTCTCCTTTTAATTGGCGCTACTCTATATTCCCCCTACAGCTTTTTATTGTTATTTGGTTTACTACTATTGTTTTCTATAGTTGAATTTTGCAAGTTGATCCACTTAAAACCTATGTTTCCAATAATTATAGGATTGGTAGCATTTATTCTTTTCAACCTAGATAACACAATCAAAAGCAATGAGATTTTACTTTTAATTGCTGCATTATTTGTTTCAGCTAGAGCCTTATTATTCCTTTTTGAAAAACATAATAAAAAATTAGACCAAAATTCTAAATATGTTTTTTTAATTGGCTATCTAATCATTCCCATTATTATTTTTACTAAGATACCGTTTATCTTAAATGAATACCATCCTAAGATTATCATAAGCCTATTAGCTATTATTTGGATGAATGACACTTTTGCCTATTTAGTAGGGCGAAGTATTGGAAAAAAGAAACTTTTTGAACGTGTCTCGCCTAAAAAAACTATTGAAGGATTTATAGGAGGTACTGTTTTTGCGTTAATTACCGGAATTTTATTAGCAAGATTTTACATCAACGAAACAAATGAAACACCTATCAAATGGACTTTCATTGCAATTATTGTTAGTGTTTTTGGGACTCTCGGAGATTTAATCGAATCAAAATTTAAAAGAAATGCTGGGGTAAAAGACAGTGGTTCTATTATGCCTGGCCACGGTGGTTTTCTAGATCGCTTAGATAGTATTATATTTGTCGCACCAATGGTTTATTTGTTTTATCAAATTTTATATTATGTTTCATAAAGAAGGAGGAAAAATTATACTCATAGCGTCATCGCTAACTATACTCATTTATCTATTTTCACATAAATTTCTTTCTAGTACAATGTGGCTTGAAAAAGGAATACAAATTGTTACTTTAGTATTTCTACTATTAGTGTTACAATTTTTCAGAAATCCAAATAGAAAAATAACTGCCAATTTGAATCAAATCATTGCTCCAGTTGACGGAAAAGTAGTAGTAATAGAAGAAGTATATGAGGACGAATATTTCAAAGACAAACGCTTGCAAGTATCCATATTTATGTCCCCTATCAATGTCCACGTTACTCGTTATGCAGCAAGTGGGAAAATAAAATACAGCAAATACCATCCAGGCAAATATTTGGTAGCATGGCATCCAAAAGCTAGTACTGAAAATGAAAGAACAACCGTTGTAATTGAAACCAAAGAATTTGGTGAAATTTTATATCGTCAGATTGCTGGAGCCGTTGCTCGTCGTATAGTTAATTACGCCGAAGTTGGACAAGAAGTTATACAAGGTGATGATGCTGGATTCATTAAATTTGGATCTCGAGTAGATTTATTTTTACCTATTGGCACAAAAATAGACGTTGTTTTACAACAAAAAGCAATTGGAAACCACACCCTAATTACTCATATATAGATGCCCGAAAAAGAATTAAATATTCGATTTCAAAGAGCAGTAGATCTCGCTTCTAAAATGACACAGTCTTCATTACCCCAAGACGTGCAACTACGATTATATGCCTACTACAAACAGGCCACTTTTGGCACAATAGATTACAATATATCACCCAACTTTGATTTGAGAAATGCTTTCAAAACTAATGCTTGGATGCAAATAAGCCATTTAAGTGTTGAACAAGCTAAAGAACTTTATATTGAGGCGATTGATGCTATCATCAAAGAAGAAAAATAGAATTATGAAAAAGTTTTTTTTGATTGCCTTTTGTCTATCCTTTATTTTACTTATTCCAGCGTGTAAACGAAAAAAATTAGAAGAAGTAGTTGAAGTACCGTTGCCTTCAGCCGAGGAAAAAATAACGATTGGGCAACCCGATGACGTTAAAGCGGAGGACGGACAATTTTCATTGACACAACTTCCCTACGAATACAACGCATTAGAACCTAATATCGACATCCTTACGATGGAAGTCCATTATTCAAAACATTACTTAACGTACACAAATAATCTTAACAAATTAATTTCATCAGATCCAACACTAACTGATTTAGCTATTGAAGACATTCTAAAAAAAGTAGACATGAATGCTAGCAACGATTTGCGTAACAACGCTGGTGGTTATTACAACCACAGTTTGTTTTGGGGAGGTATGGCCGCAAAAGCAGGTGGTCAACCAAAAGATACCCTAGCAACATTAATAACGAGAGATTTTGGATCTTTTGAAGTTTTCAAAAATCAGTTTATAGATGCAGCAGAAAAACAATTTGGTTCTGGTTGGGCATGGCTAATTGTGGACAAAACCGGTAAACTACAAGTAACTAGCACGCAAAATCAAGACAATCCATTAATGCCTAAACAAGTTGTTTCAGGAACCCCTATTTTAAATTTAGATGTATGGGAGCATTCCTATTATTTAAAATATCAGTATAAACGAAAAAAATACATTGAAGCATTTTTTAATGTTATTAATTGGAAGAAAGTTACTGAGCGGTATGAAGAAGCAACCGCTAAAAAGACCTAAATAAAAAACCCTATCAACAAGATAGGGTTTTTTATTTATTAGCAATTACCAAATTACAACTCTTAAACTATCGGGTTGATACATCTTATCGCCTGGTTTAATATTAAAAGCTTTGTAAAATTCTGGAATGTTCATCAAAGGACCATTTACTCTATATTGAGAAGGTGAATGAACGTCCGTCATGATTTGTCGATTCAAATACTCATCTTTTGCATGAACCATCCAAGCATAACCATAGGCCAAAAAGTATCGTTGTTCAGGAGTATACCCACTTATTTTTTCTTTGTTCTTGTACTGTGGAGATTTTTTAAATGCCTCAAAGCCCATTACTACGCCTCCTAAATCAGCAATATTCTCCCCTTGAGTTGCATCACCATTTACAAACTTCCCTTTTAAAGGTTCAAATTTATTAAACTGTGACACGATTAGCTTTGTTTTTTGTTTAAATTTTTCTAAGTCAGCAGCAGTCCACCAGTTTCTTAAATTTCCTTTCTCATCATACTGGCTTCCTTGATCATCAAACCCATGGGTAATTTCATGACCAAAAGTTGAACCACCTATTATCCCATACAATATTGCATCATCTGGCATTCTACCTTCAAAGCCAGGAACTAATATATTACAAGCCGGAACCACAATTTCATTATTACTTGGATTGTAATAGGCATTATAAGTTTGTGGAAACATATCCCATTCCGTTCTATCGACAGGTTTACCAAATTTATGGACCATGTAATTATAACTCCATTTGTTTGTAGCCATAACATTGGTACAATATGAATTTCGATTTATCGTTACTTGGCTCATATCTTTCCACTTATCAGGATATCCAACCTTCATAACAATCTTACTTAACTTTTGTAACGCTTTTTCCTTGGTAGCTTCACTCATCCAATCTAACTTCTTAATGTGTTCTGCATATACATCGCGAATGTTATTTCCAATTTCTAATAGCTTTTCCTTTGATCCCTTTGGCAAATAATCAGAAACATAAACTTGGCCTACTAATTCTCCTAACGACCCATCTGTTTGCTCAACAATTCTTTTCCAGCGAGGTTTTTGTTCCTTAACACCATTCATTATTGTAGCATAAAAAGTGAAATTTTGTTTTTCAATAGCATTATTCAAAAATGAAGCATAAGTGTTGACCAAATCCCATTTTAAATAGGTTTTCCAGTCCGCAATAGAATATGAAGTGAGTATTTTACTTAATCCTTTGTAAAACTCAGGCTGACCTACAATAACGGTATCTACTTTTGCTATGCCTAACTTTGGCATGACATTTTCCCAGGCAATATTGGGCGTTAGGGCTTTGAATTGCGCCAACGGCATTTTATTATAATTCTTTATTGGATCACGCAAATCTTCTAATTTTCTACTAATCTTCGCTAAATCAGTTTCTAATTTCAATATCGTAGTAGAAGATGTTTGAGCAACTGTAGCATCCTCCCCTACTAAAAGCATCATGGCTTGCAAATGCTTCGTATATTCAGCTTTAATCTTTAAGGTTTGCTCATCTGTATTAAAATAATAATCTCTATTTCCAAGACCTAATCCTCCTTGACTAAAAAAGACGGCATGTTTTGAACTAATTTTATCATCTTGACTCACATAAAAAGAAAATGCAGGATTTGCTCCAATGGTGTGAAGATATGCCATGGTATTCATTAATGTTGGAACGTCTTGAATCGCTTGAATTTTTGCAAATTCTAAAGCTAAAGGCTTTAAGCCTGATTTCTCAATAGACAATGTATCCATACCAGAAGCATAAAAATCACCTATTTTTTGTTCGTTACTTCCTTTTACAGCAGTGGTATTTTTGGCTGCCTTTTCACAAATATCTTTAATTTGAGCATTAATGGTGTCCCCTATCATCCTGAATATACCATTGCTACTTTCTGTATTCGGAATGGGATGATTCTTAAACCAACCTCCATTGGCAAAATGGAAAAAATCAACAGCCGGACTTACGGTTGTATCGCGATTTGTGACTAATGGATCTTCAATTATATTTTCCTTTTTTGAGCAACTCACCAATGACATTGTCAACAATAAACCGTAAATAACCTTATAACCTAGTTTCATATATTTTTAGATTGATTGATAAATTCTGAGAATTTGTATTCTTAATTATAAAAATGTTACCAAATATATTTCTTTTTACCCAAACAATAATACATAAAAAAAGTGCCTGATGACTCAGACACTATAAATTAAAAACAAAAGCAAGTTTATTATTTCTTATCAGCAGCTTTTTTAGCAGCACAACACCCTCCTTTTTTTTCTCCAGCAGCGCAAGATTTTTTCTCACTAGCTGTACAAGTCTTTTCTGTTTTAGTAGTAGCCTTATCTTTTGCAGGCTTTTCTTGAGCATTAACATTCATTGAAAATAAAAAGATAATTACTGCAACTGTTGAAATGATATTTTTCATGGTTTTAAATTTTAATATTTATATTGTTATAATTCAAAAGTAAATAATTAATTGAAAGATAAATACGCTTTAACATTCTTTTGAGTAATCTACAGTAATGTGGTTGGACAAACATAATCTGTTTTTGGAATATTAGTTAATTTAATCGCATTATATCCCCCGATTACATCGGCGAAATTATTAAATCCATTTTTCTTTAAAATTGATGCAGCTATCATGCTACGATAACCCGCAGCACAGTGCAAAACGAAATAATTGTCTTTAGGAAATTCAGCTAAATAATTACTTATCTCATTTAAAGGAATATTTATTGCGCCTAACAGATGTTCTGATTGAAATTCACTTTTTTTCCTAACATCAAAAACGGGTGATTGATGGATTTCTTCTAAAATAACTAGATCTTCTGCAGTAATCCTATTAATAGTATGTATTTGATTTCCGTTTTTTTTCCACGCTTCAAAACCTCCTTCAAGATAACCTATTGCATAATCATACCCCACTCTAGACAATCTAATTAAAGCCTCTTCAACTTTTTCATAGTTTTCGGCAACAAGCAGTATCGGCTGCTTTAAATCGACAATTAATTCACCTACCCACATAGCAAAATTACTGTCTAATCCAATATTGATACTATTAGGAATAAATCCCTTGGCAAAATCAGAAGCTTTTCTAGTATCCAGTATTAGAGCTTTAGTATCAATTGCAACTTTTTCAAAGTCTTTACAATTATAAGGTTTTTGCCCACGATGTAGTACTTTTTCAAGACTTTCGTATCCCTGTATATTCAACAATACATTTTTGGGAAAATATTGTGGTGGAACAGTCAAACCTGTTAGTATTGCATCAACAAATTCATCTTCAGTAAGTTTAGGGTTCAAAGCATAATTCGTTTTCTTTTGATTCCCCAATGTATCTGTTGTTTCTTTACTCATCATTTTACCACAAGCACTACCTGCTCCATGATTGGGATACACTATTAAATCGTCAGACAAAGGCATTATCTTTGTTCGTAAGGAATGAAACAGATGACGGGCCAATAAATCCTGAGTTAAATCAGCAATAACGTGTTGGGCTAAATCGGGTCTTCCGACATCTCCAATAAACAAGGTGTCACCAGTAATAAGACCAACTTCATTTTCAAATTCATCAATCAATAGATAACAAGTACTTTCTAGTGTATGTCCTGGTGTATGGATTGCTCTTACCTTGCAATCACCAACAAGAAACACTTGACCATCTGATGCAATCAATGCTTCAAAACAAGGATTTGCAGTAGGTCCATATACTATAATTGCTTTTTCTTTTTGAGCTAAATCTAAATGACCTGACACAAAATCAGCATGAAAATGAGTTTCAAACACATACTTAATTCTAGCATTATCTTTTTGTGCTCTTTTGATATAAGGATCAACTTCTCGTAAGGGATCAAAAATGGCAGCTTCGCCATTGCTTTCTATGTAATAAGCTGCATGAGACAAACATCCTGTATAGATTTGTTCGATTTTCATTGGTTCTATTTTTGTTTCAAAAATAGATTTTACAGTATTCATTCAATATGACAATTGTCAGTTTATTGTAATTCATTCATTTAGCAAACTCTAAAGTTTTTATTTTTATTTATAATAAAATTAATAATACTCCGTTTTATAATGTAGTAATTTGCACTAAATACAATTTGACAATGGATACAATAAAAATACTTTGGGTTGATGATGAAATTGATTTATTAAAACCACATATTTTATTCTTAGAAAAAAAAAACTATAAAGTAACAACATACAACAACGGTCGTGATGCAATTGACGCCTTTGAAGATGGCAATTTTGATATTGTTTTCCTTGATGAGAATATGCCTGGAATGAGCGGATTAGAAACCCTTTCAGAAATGAAAGAAAAAAAATCTTCTACACCTGTTATAATGATAACAAAAAGTGAAGAAGAATATATAATGGAAGAAGCCATAGGCTCCAAAATTGCAGATTACTTAATTAAACCTGTAAATCCTAATCAGATTTTATTAAGCTTAAAGAAAAACCTAGACCATTCAAGACTGATTTCTGAAAAAACCACCTTGGACTACCAAAAAGAATTTAGAAAAATTGCTATGGACATGGCAATGGTAGGCACTTATGAAGAATGGATAGAACTTTACAAAAAATTGTTGTTTTGGGAATTAGAATTAGAAAACATTAATGATCAAAGTATGTTTGAAATTCTGGAAAGCCAAAAAGTAGAAGCAAATGTCCAATTCGGTAAATTCATCGAACGAAATTATGAAGATTGGTTTTTACCAAAAACGGATAAGCCTATACAATCGCATACTTTATTCAGAGAATTAGTAGTTCCTGAATTAGTCAAAAAAGATAAGCCTATTTTATTTGTGGTTATCGATAATTTGAGATACGATCAATGGAAAGCCATTGAAAATGTGGTAGCCAATCACTATAAATTAGAAAAAGAGATTCCTTATTATGCGAGTTTACCAACAGCTACTCAATATGCCCGTAATTCGATATTTTCTGGTTTAACACCATTGGAAATGGAAAAACAATTTCCTCAATATTGGAAAAATGATATTGAAGATGGTGGTAAAAATCTATATGAAGCAGAATTTTTAACGGCTCATTTAAAACGTTTAGGATTAAACATCAAGCAAGATTATTTTAAAATAACCAATTTAGCCAGTGGTAAAAAGCTAGCTGAAAACTTCAAGGGACTAAAAGACAATAACTTAGTTACTGTTGTGTACAATTTTGTTGATATGCTTTCTCATGCTAAAACCGAAATGGATGTAGTAAAAGAATTAGCCTCTGACGATAAAGCCTATCGCTCTTTAACGTTAAGTTGGTTCAAAAATTCACCGCTTTTGGAAATTATTCAACAAGGGCAAAAGCTGGGTTTTAAGTTAATTATCACCACAGACCACGGGACCATAAATGTTAAAAACCCATCTAAAGTGATTGGCGATAAGAACACAAGCTTAAACCTTCGATACAAAACTGGAAGAAGTTTAACTTATGAAGAAAAAGATGTTTATGCAGTTAGAGATCCTAAAAAAATTGGGTTGCCTACCATAAATATGAGTAGTTCCTATATTTTCGCTAAGAATGATTTATTTTTGGCCTACGTGAACAATTATAATCATTACGTTAGTTACTATAGAAACACCTATCAGCACGGCGGTATTTCATTGGAAGAAATGATTGTACCTTTTTTAGTATTTAATCCTAAATAATATAGTTAGCCAATGGAAATTATTTTTTCAATTGACGAAATTAATGACGTTGCTCGTAAAATTATCGATGAAAACCCAAATAAAGTAATCTTATTTCATGGTCAAATGGGTGTTGGTAAAACTACTTTAATAAAAGCATTAGCTCTTACTTTAGGGGTTAACGACCCAACCAGTAGTCCTACATTTTCATTAGTAAACGAATACAAAATCGCTACTAATAATTTTGTATTTCACTTTGATGTATATCGATTACAATCAGAAACTGAAGCGCTAGATATGGGAATTGACGAATACTTTTATTCTGGAAATTGGTGCTTTATAGAATGGGCCGATAAAATTCCTAATCTAATTCCAAAAGATCACAGCACCATTCATTTGTCTCTAACCGTTGATGGTAAAAGATATTTAAGGTTAACATAATTGGATAATATTTTGTAATTTGTGCCAACATTCAATTGCGCATCATGGCTATTACTCCGTTTACTAAGCAACAACTTTTACCTCAAGAAGAAAAATTAGAAGTATACCGTCATAAAAGTGAGCTTTTTATAGGCATTCCAAAAGAAACCTCCTACCAAGAAAGACGTATATGTCTAACCCCTGACGCCGTTAATTCCTTAACATCCCATGGGCATAAAGTTATGATAGAATCTGGTGCCGGATTAAGTTCTAGCTATACAGATAAAGAATTCAGTGATGCTGGAGCGACCATAACAAATGACATTAAAAAAGTTTTAGGATGTCCTATTATACTAAAAGTAGAACCTTTAACTATGGATGAAATTGCAATGGTTAATACCAATACAATAATCATATCTGCCATTCAAATAAAAACTAGAAAAACTGCATATTTCGAAGCGTTAATAAAAAAGAAGATTACTGCATTAGCCTTTGAATACATAAAAGATGAAGATGGTTCTTATCCAGCAGTAAAATCACTAAGTGAAATAGCAGGTACTGCCTCAGTACTTATTGCAGCAGAGTTAATGATTAATAATGAATTTGGAAAAGGTTTGTTGTTAGGAAATATTACAGGTGTTCCTCCCACCGATGTAGTAATTCTCGGAGCAGGAACAGTAGGTGAATTTGCAGCTAAAACAGCTTTAGGTCTTGGGGCAAGTGTTAAAGTATTTGACAATTCAATAACCAAACTTCGTAGACTTCAGAACAATTTAAATCAAAGAATATTTACCTCAACCATTCAACCCAAGTCATTACTCAAAGCATTACGCCGTTGCGATGTAGCTATTGGAGCGATGAGAGGCAAAGATCGCTGTCCAGTTGTAGTGACCGAAACTATGGTTGAGCATATGAAAAAAGGAGCAGTCATCGTAGATGTAAGCATTGACACGGGTGGATGTTTTGAAACTTCTGAAGTTACAACCCATGAATCACCAACTTTTATAAAAAACGATATTATACATTATTGCGTTCCAAATATACCCTCTAGGTATTCTAAAACTGCTTCCCTTTCGATTAGTAATATAATTACACCCTACTTATTGCAAATCGCTGAAGATGGCGGAATAGAAAGTGCGATTCGTTGCAATAAAGGACTAAAAAACGGCGTATACATCTATCATGGTATTTTGACCAATAAAGCCATAGGGGAATGGTTTAATCTTCCAGATAGTGATATTAATTTAATAGTTTTCTAAAATAAACCTTCGTAAAATTTATTGACTATCTAACATTGATTACTTTTGCAAAAAAATAATCAACTATGAAATTCTATCAACGATTTGCCTACTATATGGTGGGATTTAGTATTGGGATATTTTTTGTGGCGGTAGTTCTAAGTGGAAAAGACACAAGATGTAATTATTTCCCAAATGCAAGAGTGCTAAACGACATTAGAAATAAACCTTTTATATACGATACAGAAGCATCTAGGCGACTATCAGAAGATTGGGTCGATACAGCGGATGTTAAAAACATTTTAACCATTGGTGACGTAGATTTTGATAAAAGCAATATACCAAGAGAAGGCGGCAAATTATACATCATCTATGGAACAACTAAGAAAAAGAAAGAAGTTACCTTAGAAGTTATTAATTATCCTGAGAAAGCAATACTAAAGAACATCTTAAAGAAATCAAATTAATAGTAACCTACCATAAAAAAAGAGAGCAAATGCTCTCTTTTTTTATTTCTTATTTTTATAATTATTCATAATCCATAAGCTATTATAAACAACAAAGGGTTGTCAATTTGACAACCCTTTGTTTATTTTTTAACTAATGAATTAGTTACCATGTCTTTTTTCAATATCATCAATTGCATCTTTATTCATGGTATCAACTAACACCGGTGTTGCAATAAATAATGAAGAATAAGTTCCAACAATAATACCAATCAACATTGCAAAAACAAATCCTTTGATAGAATCACCTCCAAAGATGAACATTATTAATAACACCATAATCATCGTTAATGATGTATTTAAGGTTCTTGACAACGTAGTATTAATAGATGCATTTACCACATCTTTGAAGTGACCTTTTCTGTCACCAGCAAGGAACTCTCTAATTCTGTCGAATACAATTACAGTATCATTCATCGAGTATCCAATAACGGTCAAGATAGCCGCAATAAAGTGCTGATCCATTTCCATGTGGAACGGCATATATTTGTACAGCGCCGAATATAGACCCAAAACAAATATTACGTCATGAATAACCGCCGCAATAGCTCCTAAAGAATATTGCCACTTACGGAATGATATTACTAAATATAAACCAACTACCAACATAGCTCCGATAACAGCCCAAAACGAGTTTGTTTTAATATCGGCGGAAATAGCAGCTCCAACTTTAGATGCCTGAAGTACTCCTACTGTTTTACCATCATAAGTATTAATGAATTTATCATAAGTCACATCAGCACTGAAATACTTTTTCAAACCTGAATATAACTTCTCATTTACATCTTTATCCACTTCAACACCTTCTTCTTTGATTTTGTATTTAGTGGTAATTTTTAATTGATCATCTTCTCCGAAAACTTTAGCTTCTACTGTAGTTCCAAATGCTGTTGATAATTCTTCTGCAACCTTGGTTGATTCTACCGGTTTTTCAAATTTAATTTGGAATGTTCTACCTCCAACAAAATCAACACCTTGGTCTAATCCATTAAAATAGAAAGAAACACAACTTGCTACAACAACAGCTGAAGAAAACATGTAAGACCATTTTTTAATACCAACAAAATCAAAATGGAATCCTGTGAACCAATTTTTAGTTAAGTTAGTTGTAAAAGTCAAATTTCTATTATGAGCGATATCTTTATCAATAAAGATACGTGCAATGAAAATTGAAGTGAACAATGAAGTGAATATACCAATCAATAAGGTTAAAGCAAAACCTTGAATTAATCCTGTACCAAACACAAATAAAATAGTACCTGTTAAGACGTGAGTAACGTTTGCATCAATAATTGAACGCATAGCTCCTTTCCATCCATAAGAAGTCACTACGGCATCACTTAATGTCTTGCCTTCTCTTAACTCCTCTTTTGCTCTTTCATAAATAATGATATTTGCATCTACTGCCGTACCTAATGTTAATACGATACCTGCAATACCCGGTAAGGTCAATACAAATCCAAAACTTGCCATTACACCAAACAAGAACAATAAGTTCAACAACAAAGCCGCATTAGCATACCATCCAGCTCTACCATAATAGAACACCATCCAGAAACATACTAATAAGAAACCAACTATTGAAGAGATTAAACCTGCATGAATAGCAATCTCTCCTAAGGATGGCCCAACAACTTCTGACTGAATAATTTCAGCAGCAGCTGGTAATTTACCCGCTCTTAAAACATTAGCTAAATCCTTGGTTTCTGAAATTTCAAAGTTACCTGATATTTCAGATCTACCACCAGAAATAGGACCAGAGGTAACTCCTGGTGCAGAATAAACTACATCATCAAGTACAATGGCTATATAACTTTTTTGCGTGTAAGCTCTACCCGTTAATTCTTCCCATGTTTTTGCTCCAGCACCATTCATTTGCATAGTTACCGAAGGTTTACCCATTTGGTCAAATGAATCTCTTGCATCAACAATAACACCACCACTCATAGGAGCATTATTATCTCTATTCCCTTTTAAAGCATATAATTCAGCAGTTTCTGATTCTTTTTTAGTTTTCTCATCAACTTTTACAACTGGTTTTCCCCAAACAAATTTTGCATATCTTTTGTCTGCCGGTAATAAAGAACGAATTTCTGCTCTGTTTAAATAACTATTGATCACATCAATATTTTTAACATCTGCAATCAATAAAATTGGACCTCCTCCTTGTGAAAGGAATTTGTCAAATAATGGATTTTTTCCTTTTTTAGCAGCTGTTGAATCCTTGTCTTTATCAGTCAATAAATTATTAATTGAATCTCCAGGTTTTGCAGTTTCAGCTTTTACATCTTCTTTTACAGTAGCTTTCAATGCCTCGTTAGCAGACTGTAAAAAGCCCATCATCTCCTCAGCTTTGTAGGTTTCCCAAAACTCTAATTCTGCTTTACTTGAAACTAATTTCTTGATACGATCTACATCTTTTGCACCAGGTAACTCAATCAAGATTCTTCCTGTTTGACCTAGTTTCGCAATGTTTGGTTGTGTAACACCAAATTTATCGATACGACTTCTCAATACGCCGAAAGCAGATTCAACTGACTCGTCAACTTTTTTCACTAATACCTTTTTAACTTGATCATCAGTCATGTTGAAATCAACAATTCCCTGAAGGTTTCTGTTAGCAAAAATATCCGGTGAAGCTAATTTTGTAGTTCCTTTATTAGCATCAAACGCTTCGAAAAAAGCATCTAAATACGATTGATTTCCTCTTTGATTCGCTTTGGCATCTTCTAAAGCCTTATTGAAAACAGGGTTTTTAGAATTGTTTGACAATTGCACCAATACGTCTTTAACTGAAATCTGAAGAATTACGTTGATTCCTCCTTCAAGGTCAAGTCCTTTGTTGATTTGTTTGTCCTTTACTTCATTATAAGTAAAGAAATCAAGAAAGACTTTCTCTTTTCCAATAGAGTCAAGATATTTAACTTCTTTTTGTGGATTCCCCTTAGCGTAAGCTTTGGCGGCATCTTTTACATTGTTAGCCACAAATGTGAAAGAAAGTTGGTAGATACTTACCAAAGCAAATAGAATTGCGAAAAATTTAACTAGTCCTTTATTCTGCATTATTACTAAAAATTAATTAATTTTTGTTTTCAATCTGTTCTCAGCAAAAAACAAAACTATTGAAATTCAAAACATTATAAGCTAAAGCATTGAATTTACAACAATTCTATTTTTTTTAGAAACGTGCAAATATATAATTCTATATAAGATTAACCAATTATTTCCCAATTAATATCAAAAAAAATGACAGTAAAAATCATTGCTCTTCAATTTAGGAAGTATTATTACAGAATAGTCAAATTTGAAATAGTAAAATTGTGATATACCTATTTTTTTTATATTAAAATAACAATTTGATAAATCAATCGATTTCGCTAACGATGTAAAACAATTTTCTCTCATATTAATTATATTTGTCGTCGCGAAAATTTATAATTACAAAACAACAAACCTCAACAATATGGCAAAAATTAAAGTAGCTAATCCGGTGGTAGAAATCGATGGCGATGAAATGACACGAATTATTTGGAGCTTCATTAAAGAACAATTAATTCTTCCTTATTTAGA
>CANFZC010000013.1 GCA_947451475.1 Flavobacteriaceae bacterium
AACAAACCTCAACAATATGGCAAAAATTAAAGTAGCTAATCCGGTGGTAGAAATCGATGGCGATGAAATGACACGAATTATTTGGAGCTTCATTAAAGAACAATTAATTCTTCCTTATTTAGATCTAGATATTAAATACTATGACTTAGGAATTGAAAGTCGTGAAGCCACGAAAGATCAAATTACCATAGACTGTGCAGAAGCAATAAAACAATACAATGTTGGCATCAAATGTGCCACAATTACCCCAGATGAAGAAAGAGTAAAAGAATTTAACCTTTCTGAAATGTGGAAATCACCAAATGGAACGATCAGAAACATCGTTGGCGGAACCGTTTTCCGCGAACCAATCATCATGAGTAATGTTCCTCGTTATGTTCAAGGATGGACAAAACCAATCGTTATCGGACGTCATGCGTTTGGAGACCAATACAAAGCCACTGATAAAGTAATCAAAGGAAAGGGAACCCTAACCATGTCTTTTACAAATGAAGCAGGTGAAACGACTACGTGGAATGTTTATGATTTCAAAGGAGACGGAGTTGCCATGTCAATGTACAATACTGACGAAAGCATTTATGGCTTTGCACATTCTTCCTTCCAAATGGCTTTAACCAAAAAATGGCCGCTTTATCTTTCTACCAAAAACACGATTTTAAAAGCCTACGACGGTAGATTTAAAGACATATTTGAAGAAGTTTTTCAACAACACTACAAAGCTGATTTTGAAGCTAACGGCATCATATATGAACACCGCCTTATCGATGATATGGTAGCCTCTTGTATGAAATGGAACGGCGGATTCGTATGGGCTTGTAAAAATTATGATGGTGACGTACAATCCGATACAGTGGCACAAGGATTTGGATCTTTAGGCTTAATGACTTCTGTATTAGTTACACCAGACGGAAAAACAGTTGAAGCTGAGGCAGCGCACGGAACTGTAACCCGTCATTACAGAGAACATCAAAAAGGAAGAAAAACATCAACCAACCCGATTGCATCGATATTTGCATGGACTAGAGGTTTAGAGCATAGAGGGAAATTAGACAACAACCAAGAGCTAATCAACTTCTGTCATGCTTTAGAGCTTGTTTGTATCGAAACCGTAGAAAGTGGAAAAATGACCAAGGATTTAGCCATGCTTGTAAAACCAGAGGGTTTAACGGATGCTGATTATTTATCTACCGAAGATTTTCTTCAAGCGTTAAAAACAAACTTGGATAGTAAATTATCCTAAATATTAAGAGATAAAAAAAGGCGACCAAATGGTCGCCTTTTTTATTTGTTTTCAGACTCAATTCCTTCTAACCTTTGAATTTTAATTACTGCTTTATAACCTGAATTTAAATCCCAATTTTGATTGGTAACTAATTTTTCATGCCCATCAAAAAAAGTAAACTGACCAGTATTAGGAAATAATTCACCAGTACCAAGTGCTTCTATCTCTATAACGTTATTACCCTTTTTTAAAATAAATTCATATTTTTTAAAACCGGATTCCAGGCCAATAAACGGAATTACTTTTTCACCATTAACCCAAATACTCACATTATCTCCATCAATCACACCGTTATCACGGCAAGAAATAAATAAATTACTTGTAAAAATTTTAAATTCACCTAAAAACAGATCACTACTAACAATTTCTCTTGAAAGCCCTTCACGAGCCATCATTTTATTCATTCTTTCGGTTTGTTCTTTGGCCGGACTCTCCAATTGAGTTTGCTCCATCACACTTTTTTCTTCTTCTTGCTTTTTAGGAAGTAATGAAACACTTTGCAACAACTTATCTTTTTTATTAAAAATACTGGGATAGGTGATAATTTTAGCAGAAGTTGGCGCTATACTAACTGAATTTTTACTCACTGGAGCAATATTTACAGTTCTCTTTGGAATTTCAAATTGTGAAAATCCTTTAAAACCAACTAATAAAACGACCAATAAATAGTGATAGCTTTTCATTTCTAAATCTAATATTGGTGTAAAAGTATTTAAAATATAGGTATCTAATATTTTTAATTAACCAAAGCTTAACATAACATCCGTAACAATAATTCATTTTATTCGTCAAATGCACAATCAAAATAAAATCATCAATTTAATGCAAAACAAAATCACTCAATTGCTGCTACTACTAGTAACTGCAATTTCATTCTCTCAAAACACAAAACCCAGGGAACCAGAGAAACAAAAATTTACACTAAGCGGAACCCTTTTAGATTCCAGAACTAATGAAACACTTATTGGCGTAAACATTTACATTCCTGAATCCAAAACGGGCATCATGACTAATGAATATGGGTTTTACTCATTAACATTACCCAAAGGATCCTACAATATCCAAATCAGCTATTTAGGATATGAAACGGTAACCGAAACTATTGCTTTGACTAAAGACATTAAAAAAAATGTTTCTTTAATTGAAACGGGCGAACAGTTAGATGAAGTTATCATTACAGAGAAAACAGCGACCAATACACGCAAACCCGAAATGAGTGTAAACAAACTTTCAATCGGAACCATTAAAAAAATTCCGGTAGTGCTTGGCGAAGTTGATGTTTTAAAAGCATTATTAACCTTACCAGGAGTCACCAATGCGGGTGAAGGTCAATCTGGATTTAATGTACGTGGCGGTGGAGCTGATCAAAACTTAATATTACTTGACGAAGCAACCATTTTTAATTCGTCCCACGTTTTTGGCTTCTTTTCGGTATTTAATCCCGATGCTATCAAGGATTTAAAATTGTATAAAGGAGGCATTCCTGCCCGTTTCGGCGGAAGAGTTTCTTCAGTCTTAGACATCTACCAAAAAGACGGAAATAGTAATGCTTTCGGAATGAATGGTGGAATCGGTTTAATATCGAGCAGACTATTGGCTGAAGGCCCTATCGTGAAAGACAAAGGGTCTTTCCTTTTCGCAGGACGAGCGTCCTATGCGCACTTATTTTTGAAACTTGCCAACAATAAAAATTCAGCATACTTCTACGATTTAAACACTAAATTAAATTATAAACTCAACCAGAATAATAGCCTATATCTTTCGGGATATTTTGGTAGAGATGTTTTCAGTCTCTCACAAAGCTTTATAAACACCTATGGAAACGCAACGCTGAACCTTCGTTGGAATCATTTATATTCAGACAAACTATTCTCTAACCTTTCAGCAATCTATAGCGACTATTATTACGGTTTAGATCTTAACTTACTCGGATTTTCATGGAATTCAGGCATCAAAAACTATAACATAAAATACGATTTAAAACATTATGTAACCGATAAAATTAAATTGAATTATGGTGTTAGTGGCATCTACTACGATTTCAACCCAGGAACAATCTCGCCCTCTGATGCTAGTTCGGGAATCAATTACAAACAACTTGAAAAGAAATTTGCTTTTGAACCTTCTCTCTACATTGATGCTGAACAAAAAATATCCAAAGAACTTTCCATCTCTTACGGTTTGCGCTACAGTTCATTCTATCGTTTAGGAAGTTCAACCGTAAATCTTTACCAAGACAATCAGGCAGTGGTGTTCAACCATGATTTGCATATTTATGAAAAAGGAACTCCAATCGGCACTAAATTTTATAGCCACAATAAAGTAATTGAAAGTTTCAATAATTTGGAACCAAGATTCGCTGCATCTTATCAGTTGGATGACAATCAATCCCTAAAAGCTAGTTATAATCGAATGACACAGTATTTGCAGTTGATTTCTAATACGGCTTCGCCAACTCCTTTGGATGTATGGACTCCAAGTGATCAATACATTAAACCACAGATTCTTGATCAAGTAGCATTAGGCTACTTCCGAAATTTCAAAGAGGACAAGTATTCTTTAGAGGTAGAGACTTTCTACAAGAAAATAAAAAACCGCCTCGATTACATAGACGGTGCCGATCTAATTGCTAATGATGCCTTAGAACAAGTGGTCTTAAATGGCGAAATGAGAGCCTATGGCCTTGAAGTGCTATTGCGAAAAAACACCGGCAAACTTACCGGATGGATTTCGTATACCCTCTCTAAATCCCAGCAAAGAACTCCAGGAAGAAATGCGACAGAATCGGGAATTAACAATGGTAGCTGGTACAATTCAGGCTATGACAAATTACACAATTTATCAATTACCAGTTCATATAATTATAATCAAAAATGGACTTTTGGAGCCAACTTCGCTTTACAATCCGGACAACCAGTGACCTTCCCTAACGGACAATATGAATATGGTGGCATCACTATTCCAAATTATGGTTTACGAAACAGCGATCGCCTACCCGCGTATCATCATTTAGACTTATCAGCAACGTATACGCCAAAACCGAACAAGAAAAAAGGCTGGCAAAGTGAATGGGTATTCAGCATTTATAACGTCTACGCCCGCAAAAATGCAGCCTCCATTTCTTTTAGACAAAACATTGATACTGGCGCAAATGAAGCCGTGAGATTATCCATTTTTGGTATAGTACCAGGTGTTAGTTACAACTTCAAATTTTAACCAAATGAAAAACATATTATACATATTCGCTCTTATACTCGTAGTTTCAGTAAGCAGCTGTGAAGACGTAGTTCACGTCGATTTAACTACAGCCGCACCAAAATTAGTAATCAATGGTTCATTGGAATGGCAAAAAGGAACAGTCGGTAACGAACAAAAAATAAAGCTATCCACTACGACAGGTTTTTATGATACTACAATCCCAACGGTTTCTGGTGCATTAGTTTTTGTAACCAATAGCGACAATGTCACGTTCAATTTCACAGAAGAAGTACCAAGTTCAGGATTATACCTCTGCCATGACTTCGTACCCGAAATAAACAAATCCTATGTACTCACCGTCGTATTGAATGGCGAAACCTACAACGCAACAGAGACGTTAGCAAGCGTTTCCCCGATAACCAATATTGTACAAAATAATGAAGGTGGTTTTACGGGAAAAGACATCGAAATTAAAACCTTTTTCAACGACCCTGCGGTAGCGAACAACTATTACCTTTTCAAGTACAAAACTAGCACTAACGTAATACCTAGTTACGAAGTTAATGATGATGAATTTTTTCAAGGTAATGAATTCTTTGGCTATTATACAGACGATAAAATGAATAGCGGGGACAATTTAGACATCACTATTTACGGAGTTTCAAAACGCTATTTTGAATACATGAACAAACTCATCCTAATTGCTCAAGGAAGTGGCGGACCTTTCTCAACTCCCCCAGCTACCGTTCGTGGCAACATTACCAACCAAACACACCCAGACAATTATGCATTAGGTTATTTCAATGTTTCGGAAACTGATTTCAGAAATTATGTAATCCAATAAAGTCACGCTTGATGATTTTAGATTTCAGATTATATTAACTAAGTGAAACTATATTAGTAAATTTACACGTTCCATTCTGAAATCTAAAATCAACAATCTAAACTCAACATTCATAATGTCTTCACACCATATCGTTCGCGACGACCAAGAACCAGCGCTAATCATTGCCAACGGTGAAGCTTGCAGCTCCGAATTATTAGGACAACTATTGGAATGGTCACCTTTAGTGATTGTTTTGGATTCGGCCATTGAACGTGTGCTAGCACTAGGAATCAAAGTTGATGTGCTCTTAGGTGATTTTGACAGAGGTTTTGATGCAGACTATTACAAAGAAAAACAATACCCAATCGAAATTGTTTTCGCGCCAAACCAAGACAAAACCGACTTAGAGAAAGCGTTTGATTTTTTAATAGAAAAAGGACACAAAGCCGTCAATGTCATTTGGGCAACGGGCAGACGCGCCGATCATACCATTACAAACATAACCAATATAGTTGCCTATAGAAATCAATTGAAAATCGTTATTCTGGACGATCATTCTAAAGTGTTTCTATTACCCAATACTTTTGAGAAATGGTACACGGCTAAGACTATTATTTCCTTAATTCCTATTGGAAAAGTAATGGGAATAACTACTCGAAATCTTTTCTATTCTTTAAACAATGAAGACTTGACGATTGGCTATCGAACCGGAAGCAGCAATCATGTTACGGCTGATGGTATTGTTTCAATCACACACACCAAAGGTGATTTATTATTAATGGAATGCTGGGACTAAATTATTGACACTTTGAAAAAGACACCTAACACCGCTGAAAAAAATGGGTTACATCCTCGAAATCCACATCGGTTTCGCTACGATTTTGACTCCCTGATAAAAGCTAATCCTGAGTTAAAAATCTTCGTTTACAACAACGAACTTCAATCTAGCACTCTCCTACCCCAAGAAGCAAAGCAAACCATTGACTTTAGTAATCCCGATGCGGTAAAGGCTTTAAATAAAGCATTATTACTGTCTCATTATGACATTCAAAACTGGGATATTCCGCCTGGTTATCTTTGTCCACCTATTCCCGGAAGAGCTGATTATATTCATCACCTTGCTGATTTACTAGCGTCAACCAATAAGGGTATCATCCCAGAAGGTGAAAATGTAATGGGCTTAGATATTGGCATAGGAGCCAATTGCATATATCCTATTATTGGCTATTCCTCCTACGGCTGGAGTTTTGTGGGTACAGATATCGACGAAAAAGCACTGCAAAACAGTAAAAAGATTATTGCTGAAAATCCAAAACTAATAGATGCTATAAGTTTACAGCTTCAGACAGAACCACGATTCATCTTCAAAAACATCATCTTACCCGAAGACAAATTCACCTTTACAATTTGCAATCCCCCTTTTCATGCTTCAGCAGAAGAAGCGGCCAAAAGCGCCTTGCGAAAAGTAAATGCATTGGAGAAAAATAAGTCCGACAAACCTATTTTAAACTTTGGTGGTCAAAATGCTGAACTATGGTGCAAAGGCGGCGAACTAGGATTTCTAACGCAAATGATTTATGAAAGTGTAAAATACCCTATGCAATGTTTATGGTACACTTCTTTGATTTCAAAAAAAGAAAATCTAAAAAATATATACAAACTATTAAACAAAGTTGGGGCCGCAGATATAAAAACCATTGACATTGCCCAAGGACAAAAGAGTAGCCGAATTGTAGCTTGGACATTTTTGTCCGAAACGCAACAACTTAACTGGAAATTTTAATTCGTTATGACCAATCCTAAAATAGAAATCACAAAAACGGAAGTCCTATCAAACAATTGGTACACTCTACGAAAAATAACCTATAACTATCTCAAAAAAGATGGAAACTGGGAAACCCAATCACGGGAAGCGTATGACCGAGGAAATGGTGCCACAATATTGCTTTACAATAAAAATTCAAAAACGGTAATCTTAACGAGACAATTCAGGTTACCAACTTACATCAATGGTAATGAAACAGGCATGTTAATAGAAACCTGCGCCGGACTACTAGACAAGGACAATGCCGAAGAATGCATTCGACGTGAAACCGAAGAAGAAACGGGTTATAAAATTTCTTCTGTTGAAAAAGTTTTTGAAGTTTATATGTCGCCCGGCTCCGTAACAGAAATAGTGTACTTCTTTGTCGCAGAATATACCAAAGCTATGAAAGTAAATGAAGGTGGCGGTGTGGAAGAGGAACAAGAAAACATTGAAGTGCTAGAGCTAGATTTTGCTCAAGCCTACAATATGATCGCAACGGGAGAAATAAAAGATGCTAAAACAATAATGCTGCTCCAACACGCAAAAATCAATCGTCTTATCGAATAACAATAAAGAAGGAATCTTTGTAACTTAGCCACATAGCAAAATAGCCACTTCCAAATAATGAAATTCCAAGTAGTATCTGAATACCAACCTACAGGCGACCAACCACAAGCCATTGACAAATTAGTCACGGGCATCAATAATGGTGAAAAATATCAAACACTACTAGGAGTCACCGGTTCGGGAAAAACATTCACTATGGCCAATGTGGTGCAGCAAGTTGAAAAACCAACCCTTGTTTTAGCACACAATAAAACGTTAGCCGCACAATTATATTCTGAATTCAAGCAATTTTTTCCCAATAATTCGGTTCAATATTTTGTATCCTATTACGATTATTACCAACCTGAAGCCTATATCCCCGTTACCGGTGTTTTTATAGAAAAAGATTTATCCATTAACGAGGAATTGGAAAAGCTTCGCCTAAGTACAACTTCTGCACTCCTTTCTGGACGAAGAGATGTTTTGGTAGTTGCTTCTGTTTCTTGTTTGTACGGTATTGGAAACCCCGTAGAATTTCAGAAAAATGTGATTTCAATTGAAAAAGGCCAAATGATTTCGCGCACCAAATTATTACACCGACTCGTACAAAGTTTATATTCGAGAACAGAAGCAGAGTTCACACCAGGAACGTTCAGAATCAAAGGGGATACCGTTGAGATATTTCCAAGTTATGCTGACGAACCGTTTCGCGTTCATTTCTTTGGGGATGAAATCGAAGAAATCGAAGCCTTTGATCCTAAAAGCGCTAAAGTATTCGAACGCTATGAAAAACTAAATGTCTATCCCGCTAATATGTTTGTAACCTCACCCGATGTCTTGCAATCCGCGATCTGGGAAATACAGCAGGACTTAGTAAAACAAGTGGACTATTTCAAGGAAATAGGCAAACATCTTGAAGCTAAACGCCTAGAGGAACGAACTAATTTTGATTTAGAGATGATACGAGAATTAGGCTATTGTTCAGGGATTGAAAATTATTCTCGCTATTTAGACCAACGTTTACCTGGGACAAGACCCTTCTGCTTACTTGATTATTTTCCAGATGATTATTTGATGGTGGTTGATGAAAGTCATGTCACCATTTCTCAAGTGCATGCCATGTATGGTGGCGATAGAAGTCGAAAAGAGAACCTAGTAGAGTATGGCTTCCGATTACCCGCAGCAATGGACAACCGTCCTTTGAAATTCGAAGAATTCGAAAGTATGCAAAACCAAGTCGTTTATGTTTCAGCTACACCTGCAGATTACGAATTACAAAAAAGCGAAGGAATCTATGTAGAGCAAGTGATTCGTCCTACTGGACTATTGGACCCTATTATTGAAGTACGCCCAAGTTTAAATCAAATCGATGACCTCATCGAAGAAATTCAATTGCGTTGTGAAGCCGATGAACGGGTTTTAGTAACCACGTTAACGAAAAGAATGGCAGAAGAGCTGACCAAGTATTTAACAAAAGTATCCATACGTTGTAGATACATCCATTCTGATGTTGATACCTTAGAGCGTGTTGAAATCATGCAAGATTTACGTAAAGGCTTGTTTGATGTGCTGATTGGTGTAAACTTGTTGCGAGAAGGATTGGATTTACCCGAAGTATCTTTAGTGGCTATTTTAGATGCCGATAAAGAAGGATTTCTACGCAGTCATCGTTCCTTAACACAAACGGTGGGAAGAGCCGCTCGAAATGTAAATGGAAAAGCAATATTGTATGCTGATAAAATAACCAATAGCATGCAAAAAACCATAGACGAGACGAACTACCGTCGCGAAAAACAAACGAACTATAACACCCTAAACGGTTTAGAGCCCAAAGCGCTTAATAAAAGTTTAGGAAATGCTTTAAGCACTAATTCCGTTTCTACGCAATACTTTGAAGATAAAATAGCAAAAGCTGCAGAACCTGAAAGTTTGTATTTGTCGAAACCTGAAATCGAACAGAAAATACGTGATTCCCGAAAAGCAATGGAAAAAGCAGCTAAAGATTTAGACTTTATGCAAGCTGCCAAATTGCGGGATGAAATCAAAGCATGGCAAGATAAATTACAGACTACCTAGGTACTTTTCTACGGTCTGATTAAAGTCGTTTTATTCACTAATTTAACTGCTCTTGAAATACCTCAAGTAAAAATTCAGCAGAAATGGATCGGGTTGGAGAGGTTTCCATGGCCTTTAAGACACGCTTAATAGCATGGGGATTAAGACCCATATTGATTCCTATTTCGTGTATTTTAATTTGTTCACGTTCATGCAAAACCCCATCACAATGCATTAATAATGCCAAACGGTAAAATTGCTGTATGCGTTCAAACTCCGATTTAATAATGATTGGGTAATTCTCTTGATGAAATAAACTCTTAAAGTCATCTTTAACGATTTGAAGTTCCTCCGCAATCATAGACAGAAAAAGATACTCTCTTTCATGAAGTCGTCCATCAACAACAGAAAACGCAATCATCTCTGACAACAAGGCTAATTTATCTTCGTACTTATCCATAAAAATAATATCTAGTAAGCTAAAATATAATTTTTTATGAAATTGTACTACTTTATTACTTTGAAATTGTTTTTACTTTAATTTTACCCCAACAATTTAAAATACTATGAAAAAATATAAAACACTAATTTTTAGTTTCTTATTAGCTACAATTTCGGCATCAGCACAGTACAATAATGGTAATTACAACGGCTATAATAATGGTTACGGCAGCATGCGCAACAATAATATTCCCTCTACTCCTCAAAAAGTTTCAGCAGAGAGCATTGAAAAGGAACGAATGAAAGAAATTGAAAAAATAGTTTCTAGGTTAAAAGAAGAATTGAATTTAGACGAACTGCAGGTCATTGCCATAAGAAATGAAGTCACAAAAAGCAATAAAAGCATCGAAATAGTCATGAAAAGTGAAATTTCAGAAGAAGATAAAAACACGGAATATATAGCAATTCAAGAAAAAGCCGATAAAAGTATTATCAGTTATTTAAATACAGCCCAAAAAGAAAAATATCAAAAATGGAAAGAAGATAGCACGAACAAAAAAGACCAAAAAAAGAAAAGAAAGGATAAAGAAATAAAAGTAGAGCAATAATCTAAATCCAAACCATTTTGAAATATCTTTCACTTCTTTTTTTAATAATTTCTCACTTTAACGGTTTCTCCCAAGAAAAAACAGCATTACAACAGCTTAGTTGTTTTAGCATTGAAGTTCCTCAACTCCAAACTACCCGTAAAATATGGGTATACCTTCCGAAAGAATACCATTCCACTAGCAAAAAATATCCTGTAATTTATATGCATGATGGGCAAAATTTATTCGATTCTAAAACATCATTTGCCGGTGAATGGAATATAGATGAAACCCTCGACAGTATTCAGGCACAAGTAATTGTTATCGGAATTGAAAATGGCGGAGAGAAACGCATCGAAGAACTGACACCATTTAAAAATGAAAAATACGGTGGCGGAAATGCTGATGCCTATCTAGATTTTATAGTAAACACGCTAAAACCAAAAATAGACGCTACTTATCGAACCAAATCCAATGCACACAACACTTGCATTATGGGTAGTTCATTGGGTGGGTTAGTATCATTTTATGCCGCTATTAAATACCCTAACATATTTGGCAAAGTAGGTTGCTTTTCTCCTTCTTTTTGGTTTGGCCGAAACGATATGAACAACTTACTAGCCAAAACTAAAGATTTCAACACAAAAATATATTTCCTTTGTGGAGACAATGAAGGTGATGCCGATGTAATTCCTGATCTCACTGCAGTAGAACATTGGGTCAATACCAAACGTTGCGAATGTAAAAAAATGAATAAGAAAGTAATCATTAAAGGGGGTCAACACAATGAAAAATTGTGGCGGGAAAATTTTAAAAAGGCGTACCTTTGGCTATTCTAAAAACTCTAAAATGAACAACAACGATATCTTTAAAAAGCTAAGGGTAGCATTACAATTACGAGATGATCAAATAGTAGAAATAATGAACCTAGTAGATTTCAGAATTTCTGCAGCCGAATTAGGGGCGTTTTTCAGAAACGCAGATCATCCTAAATATATGGATTGTGGCGACCAAGTATTGCGTAATTTTTTAAATGGATTAGTGATTCATTTGCGGGGCACGAAAGAAGATCCCAAAAATGCCATGGATGTTATAAAACAAAACCAAGCATCCGTCAAGCAAAATATTGCCAATAAACCTAAAGCAGAATTCATTCCAAAAGCTCCGACAGAACTCAAGAAAAAGACTTCAAGTGGTTCTAAACCAAACTATAAAAAACCTGCAAAAATTCAAGTAGTAGAAAAAGTAAGGTATAAAAACGGGAAAAAATAGTAGTAATATTAGGGTAAATTATATATTTGCCTGTTCAATAAACAATTAAAAAATAAAAAAAATGAATATAGTTAGCAAACTAATGATTGTAGGTTTTGCAATCGTCGCTTTTTCTTGTGACAACGATACCGCAAAAGAGACTACTTCCTCAAAAACCAATGCAACAGCAGCACTAGCTGTTACTCCAAAGAAATTTTTATTTGATGCTACTAAAGCCGAAACTGCTGGAAATGCTGACTGGGTTTTAGATGCTGACACTAATCCTCAACGATTCCCTACTCCAGCCCAATCCACCATTACGGCAACCACTCCTGAAACATTTTGGAAAGGTGGCTTATCTTCATGGGGTATTGCCTTAGCAAAATTAGGACACACCGTAGAAACCTTACCTTCAGGAACTGCTATTACTTATGGCGGAACAGGAGCGCAAGACTTAAAAAATTATGATGTATTTGTAATAGACGAACCAAACACTAGATTCACTGCTGCAGAAAAAGTAGCTATCCTTACTTTTGTGAATAATGGAGGAGGATTGTTCATGATTGCAGACCACACAGCATCAGATAGAAATAATGATGGATGGGATTCTCCAGCAATTTGGAATGATTTAATGGCAACTAATACGGTTCAAACTAATCCTTTCGGCATAAAGTTTACGTTAGACAATTTTTCTCAAACGACGACAAATCGCTTAAGTGCTACAACCAATACTATTTTAAATGGTAGCCAAGGAATAGTGACGCAATTAAAATACTCTGCAGGAGCCTCGATGACCATTAATACTACAGCAAATGCTTCAGCAAAAGGATTAATTTGGAAATCAACGTCTACTCAAGGAACTTCAAACATTATGTGTGCTACGGCTACTTATGGATTAGGAAGAGTTGTAGCTATTGGAGATAGTTCTCCAGCAGATGATGGTACAGGTGCCACAGGTGATACGTTATTCCCTGGTTGGACTGAATTAGCGTCACACTCGAAATTGCACATGAATGCATCGCTTTGGTTAGCCAAATTGTAAAAAATAAATAGCATTATAAAACAAAAAATCCTGAGTTCTGACTCAGGATTTTTTTATTTTCTTTTTAATAGCTTTTGTTCTCGCGCCAAAAGTGTATTTTTCAACAACATCGCAATCGTCATAGGCCCTACTCCTCCAGGAACTGGAGTAATATAAGAGGCTTTCTTAGAAACAAACTCAAAATCTACATCACCCGTGATTCGGTACCCTCTTGGATCTGTATCATCGGCCACTCGAGTGATACCCACATCAATTACAACGGCATCATCTTTAATCATCTCCGCTTTCAAATAGTTTGGAACGCCAAGTGCCGTAATGATAATATCCGCTTGTGTAGTGATTTGCGCTATATTTTTAGTATAACTATGCGTCAACGTTACGGTTGAATTTCCTGGAAATCCCTTTCTACCCATTAAAATACTCATAGGTCGACCTACTATATGACTTCTACCAATAACTACCGTATGCTTGCCTTGCGTTTCAACACCATAGCGTTCTAATAATTCTAAGATCCCAAAAGGGGTTGCCGGGATAAATGTAGTCATGTCCAAAGCCATCTTTCCAAAATTCTCGGGATGGAACCCATCAACATCTTTACTGGGATCTATAGACATGATGACGTGCTGCGTATCGATTTGCTTAGGCAATGGCAATTGAACAATAAACCCATCAATGGTATCATCCTCATTAAGTTCCTTAATTTTCTTAAGCAACTCGGTTTCCGAAGTAGTACTTGGCATTTTAATTAGAGAGGATTCAAATCCTACTCGTTCACATGCTTTTACTTTACTACCCACATAGGTCAAACTAGCACCATCATTCCCAACAATAATAGCAGCCAAGTGCGGTACTTTCTCACCGTTTTCTTTCATCTTTTGAACCTCTAAAGCGATTTCATTCTTGATATCCTCTGAAGTCTTTTTTCCGTCTAAAATTTGCATCTGTAGTTATTTTGTGTGTTGTCTATTGCAATAAAAAAGACGCGATATTTCGCGTCTTTCCTTTAATTCATTCCTTTCATACCGCCCATCATGCGCATCAAATTTTTACCGCCGCCACCTTGCATCATCTTCATCATTTTGCTCATTTGGTCAAATTGCTTAAGCAATTGATTCACTTGCTCTATTTTAGTTCCAGAACCTTTAGCGATTCTCGTTTTTCTTTTTACATCAATTATAGCAGGCTTTTGTCTTTCTTTTGGCGTCATAGAGTGAATGATTGCTTCAATGTGTTTAAACGCATCATCTTCAATTTCCACATCTTTCAACGCCTTTCCAGCGCCCGGTATCATACCAACAAGATCTTTCATGTTACCCATCTTTTTCACCTGTTGTATTTGAGCTAAGAAATCATCAAAACCAAATTCGTTCTTTGCGATTTTCTTTTGAATTTTTCTTGCTTCCTCTTCATCATATTGTTCCTGAGCTCGTTCAACCAAGGAAACAACATCTCCCATGCCTAATATTCTATCGGCCATACGTGACGGATAGAAGACATCGATGGCCTCCATTTTCTCTCCAGTACCAATAAATTTAATCGGTTTATCTACTACTGATTTAATCGATATAGCAGCTCCACCTCGTGTGTCTCCATCTAATTTGGTTAAAATAACACCGTCAAAATTCAATCGGTCATTAAAAGCTTTAGCAGTATTAACCGCATCTTGTCCCGTCATAGAATCCACAACAAACAAGGTTTCTTGTGGTTTAATAGCCGCATGAACATTGGCAATCTCATTCATCATCTCTTCGTCTATGGCTAAACGACCAGCGGTATCTACAATAACCACATTAAATCCATTAGACTTTGCATGCTGAATAGCATTCAAAGCAATTTGAACCGCATTTTTATTTTCAGGCTCAGAATAAACTTCAACTCCTATCTGGTCACCCACAACATGCAACTGATTAATTGCCGCAGGACGATAAATATCACAAGCAACCAAAAGTGGCTTCTTCCCTTTTTTGGTTTTTAAATAATTAGCCAACTTACCCGAGAAAGTAGTTTTCCCCGAACCTTGTAAACCTGACATCAATATAATAGAAGGTGTGCCGCTTAGATTGATACCTGTAGCTTCGCCCCCCATCAAATCGGTCAATTCATCTTTAACTATTTTAACCATCAATTGACCCGGCTGTAAGGTGGTCAATACATTTTCACCCAACGCCTTTTCTTTAACTCTAGTGGTAAAATCTTTGGCAATCTTAAAATTAACGTCGGCATCAAGTAGGGCTCTGCGAACTTCTTTCAACGTTTCGGCAACGTTTACTTCGGTTATTTTACCGTGTCCTTTTAGGATGTGTAATGCTTTATCTAGTTTATCACTTAAGTTATTGAACATAATGGCAAGCTTTATTTTTAATGAAATGCAAATTTAAGGATTTGATTTTGAAGTTTTATAGTAATCTAAATAAAAAAACCACGCATTTGCGTGGTTAATATATAATCATTAATTAAATTTTTTACATAAAATTGACCAAAATGAATTTACAAATAAAAAATACAACGATCAAAATGATACCCCAAATCAATAGCTGATTTAACAAATAAACCGATTTAGATTTATCTTGTATAGCCTCACTTTGATTTTCATCAAGGTCCTCTTCTCGATTTAGAAATTTCTTGTGAAAAATTTTCATCCCGCTTACTTAATAAAACAATTTAGATTTTTGTAAAAGTTAAAAAATAATGCTCATTATCACTACCTTCTCTAATCAATTCAACATATGTAGCCTCTAAATGATATATTGCCCAACCTGATTCTAAATCTTGTAAAACATTCCCATTAAATCCAAAATCTACTCGTTCATCAACGGTATTAGCATCGTGTAAATGCCAAGTTCCATTGATGTAATTCCCACCCTTCACGGCAGAAACCGGACTATTACTTCCACCATCTCCCGAAAAAGAAAACACATAGCCGTTATAATAATCCGTTGTCACAAGATTATCATAATAACAATAAGAGATTCGCCAAGGTCCATTACTTGTCAAAACATTGACCAAATCCAAAGTACCGATATTGGAATTAAAAGCATTTACAACTTCTACAATTTTTGTCTCTAACGCTGCATTACTACTAATAGTGTAATACGTACTCTCATTTAGTTTCTTTAAAGTCAAAGGATAAACTAAACCTACGATTTCATCTGACTGCAAATCATTAATAAAATTATACAACTCACTATCATCATTAATTTCTTTTGTACTGGCAACCTGATTACTAGTGTTGTATTTATTGATATTCAAAGGATATTTAAAATCGATACAACTAATTTCATGGTAACTATCATCACTGCCCATTTGAGCTTTAATAGCATTCAATTGTGTCAAATTTTGTACAATAGTAGTTTGATGATTTGGAAATTTTATAGTGATAGGCCAACTAGTAAATGTAACAACGTCATCATCATAAGTGTGTTCCTCCTTTATACTCTTAATTTCTTGAAGATCATCAAAAGAAGCTACATACTCATCATATCCATCAACCGTAACACTAACCGGCAATTTTACACTAAACAAACTTGTGTTGTCTAATACATTATCCACTGAAGTTTCATGTTGAGAAACCCGCATAATAAGCGATGCTATAGCATTTGATTTAGCGAAACTATCGGCCGTATTTTGTTCCACTGTTTCTTCTTCTTCCTGACATGAATAGGTAGAGAAGGATAGTATAACAACAACAAACCAAATAAAATTTTTCATAAGTACTATTTCAATTCACTTTATAAAACAAAGTTGCAATAAAAAACCCTACTTTAAAAAATTATTTTAAATTTAAACGCTCTAATAATTCAAAATTAATAAAATGGACAACACAGATTCTAAAGGCATTTGTGAAGAATTAGTTTTTTCCAATTTTTTTAAGGCCAACGTAAAATCTTTGCGAAATTATTTATACTATAAATTCGGCAACGAAGAAAAAGCAAATGATGTAACACAAGAATCTTTTATAAAACTTTGGGAAAACTGCAAAAATGTCCCAGTAGAGAAAGCCAAATCCTTTATTTATACGATTGCCAACAATGCCTCTTTAAACGAAATAGCGCATCAAAAAGTAGTGCTTAAATACGCCCAAAACAATACCGGTAACGACCGAACAAATCTAAACCCAGAGTTTTTGATCGAGGAAGAACAATTTAAAGACAAACTTGAAAAAGCAATTGCCAATCTTACCGAGGGACAACGAACTGCTTTTCTGCTACACCGCATTGAAGGCAAAAAATACCACGAAATTGCCATCATCTTAAACATCAGTGTCAAAGCAGTTGAAAAAAGAATTCACGGCGCTTTGTTATCGCTTAGAGCAGAAATTGAACAATTTAAGTAGGGTATTTTAATCAAGAACTGTTTAACCTTTACTATGAATACAATGGACGAAAAATACGAACTAGCAAAATGGCTTGCAGGAGAAATGACTGAACAGGAGTTAAACGACTTTCAGAACCAACCTGGCTATGAAACCTATAGCAAAATTAAAGAGTACTCAAGCCAATTGAATGCGCCAGATTTTGATGCAGACTTGCTATATCAAAAAACCATCACACACCCAAAAAAGAATCCAAAAGTAATTCCGTTCTACCAATCCAAATGGATGAAAGTCGCTGCTATATTTCTAGTGTTCTTAGGCTTGACTTTTGTTATTCGTACTAATATCAATTCAACAGAAATAGCCTCTAATGGCGCTAAAACAAATTTTTTACTACCTGACAATTCACAAATTGTTTTAAACAGTGGCTCAGAAATTAAGTATAAAAAATGGAATTGGGATAACAACCGAAAATTAGAATTAAAAGGCGAAGCCTACTTCAAAGTAGCACACGGAAAGAAATTTGAAGTAAATACTCCATTAGGAACGGTTTCCGTTCTTGGAACCCAATTTAATGTTAAAGCTAGAAAAAATCGCTTTGATGTAACCTGTTATCAGGGTCGTGTAAAAGTGGTTCACAATACTACTACCGTAATCATTACCAAAGGGAATACGGTTAGTTTTGAGGCCAATTCTTTTGAAAAAGGTACCGTAAACAGTACTAAACCAGAGTGGACTTCCAATCAAATGGGTTTCAAAAAAGAAAACCTTCAAAATATTTTAGACGAAATTCAACGAGAATACAATTGTAAAATAGTGCTAAACGCTACTCCAAATAACCAACTTTTCACAGGAACCATTCCTTCTGACGATTTAAAAACCGCTTTAGAAATAGTTTCCGCTACTTATCACTTAAAAATCTCTAAATTTGACATCAAGAAAATTGTTCTAGAGGATTTTTAATGGTGAAACCACTTACGTTATTTTTTACTTTTTTATTTTTAGTAACCCAGTTGACTACCAAAGCACAACAAGGGTGGAATGCTGTTGCGCTTAAATCAATCCTCGAACAAATAAGCACAAAAAACAAAGTAAAATTTAATTACATCGATGAAGAAATTATCCTCTATAACGTAATCCCTCCCATTGACAAATTATCGTTAGAGCAAAAAATTGTTTATTTAGAATCTAAAACCGGTTTGATCTTTAAGAAAATAAACAAAAAATACTACTCCATCTACAACAATAGAAAATTAGACAAACCTCTTTGTGGCTATCTAATAGATGAGAATACCAGCCAGCCCATAGAAAGTGCTACCATAGGGGTAGTTGACACCAAAAACGTAGTTCTATCTAACCCAAATGGGTATTTCGAATTAGCCATCACTTCGTCAAATGATATTGAATTTAGTCATATTAATTATGATAAAATGACAATCAACCCAATGGAATTGTACACAGCCACCTGTCCGCAGTTCAAACTTACGCCTCAAGTTCAAAAATTAGACGAAGTCATTACACAGCGCTATTTAACCACCGGTATTTCGAAAAAACAGGATGGTAGCCTAGAAATAAAACCAACAAAATTTGGAATATTACCCGGACTTATCGAACCCGATGTTTTGCAAACCATGCAACAGGTACCCGGAATCAATTCAATTGATGAATCCGTATCCAATATAAATGTACGCGGCGGAACCCATGACCAAAACCTTTTCCTCTGGAACGGAATCCGAATGTTTCAAACGGGGCATTTCTTTGGCCTAATTTCGGCTTTTAATCCCTCTTTAGCGCAAACCATCTCGATATCCAAAAACGGTACCTCCGCATTTTATGACGAAGGAGTTTCTAGTTTAATCGCGATTTCATCACATACCAAAAACATCGAAAAAAGTTCCAATAGCATTAGCTCCAATCTCATAAGTATAGAATTTTTTTCTAAAATAAAGCTTTCAGAAAAAGCCAATATAACCTTTTCAGGACGACGCTCCTTAACCGATTTTTTTCCTTCACCTACCTACAAAAACTATCGAAATAGAGTATTTCAAAATACAGTCATCACCAATGTAAACAACAATCAAACGATAGATGTAACTACAGATGAGAAGTTCTATTTTTATGATTTCACTACACAATACCAACAAAAAATTGGCCCAAAAAGCGAACTAACAATGGATGCCATTGTAATCAAAAATTCGCTATTCATAAATCAGTCGATAAACAATACTAGTAAAAAAAGCACCTTAGGACAACAAAATTTTGGAGGTACAATCAATTGGAAAACCCATTGGAACACCACCAATTACACTCAAGTACAAGGATATGCTTCTACCTACACCTTGGCAGCAAAAAACGAAGTAATTCAAAGCAACCAAATTCTAAACCAAGAAAATAAAGTCTTCGATTTTGGATTCCAACTCAAAAATTCACTTGCCCTCTCCAAAACAGTCACGTTAAACAACGGATTTCAATTCGATGAAACAGCTGTTACTAATTTCGACGCTATTAACACCCCTGCCTTCACTAGAAATAAAATAGAAGTTGTAAAAAGTAACGCATTAATTACCGAGGGAGCTTATGAATCTGCCGACCAAAAAACAGTAATCAAAGCAGGTATCAGAGTCAATTATTTCGACAAGTTTAAAACCACATTAATTGAACCCCGACTCCAATTCAATCGCGCCTTAAGCAGGACAATCCGCCTGGAAATATTAGGCGAACAAAAGAGCCAAACCTTAGCACAAGTAATCGACCTCCAACAAGATTTTCTTGGCATTGAAAAACGAAGATGGACTTTGGCCAACAACACTACCATTCCTATTCAAAAAAGCAACCAAGTTTCCGTTGGCCTTTACTTCAAAAACAACAACTGGCTCATAACAATTGATAATTTTTACAAAAAAATAACCGGAATTACGTCCAGTAGTCAAGGCTTTCAAAACCAACTGGAATTTGTCAAATCTTCGGGTGACTATAATGTTGTAGGAACCGAGTTATTAGTACAGAAAAATTTTGGGAAGTTCTATTCTTGGTTGAGTTACAGTTATAACGATAATAAATATGAATTCAACACACTATCCCCCTCAGAATTCATAAACAACTACGAATTAAAACATTGTGTTTCTTGGGCAGGAATCTACGAGTGGAAATCAGTCAAAATTGCTTTAGGCTGCAAATGGCACACCGGAAAACCAATAACAACACCGCAAGCGACGACCATCAGTGCCAACAATACTATTTTGTATAACACCCCAAACAACAGTGCACTTAACGACTTTTTACAATTTAATTTTTCAGCATCAAAAAACTGGAACCTATCAAAATCAACAAGTCTACAAACCAATATAGCCGTTTTAAATATACTCAATACTAAAAACAGCATCAATAGATTTTACCGCGTAAACACGGTCGACAACTCCATAGAAAGTGTGTCCACTTATGCACTGGGTCGTACGCCAAACCTTAATGTAAAACTGAGTTTCTAGCAAAAAAAAAGAGTTGTGTATAACAACCCTTTTTTTTAACATTACCGCCTTACATTCTATCCGGAACTTCTATTCCCAATAATTTAAAGGCAGATTGTATCGTTTCTGCCACCTTCTTTGAAAGTTGTACTCTAAAGATTTTCTTGGTCAAATCCGCTTCTCCTAATATTGAAACGGTCTGATAAAAGGAATTATATTCTTTTACCAAATCATAAGTGTAATTCGCAATCAAAGCTGGACTGTGATGGTGGGCCGCATTTTGAATTACTTCGGGATACAGCTCAAGCTGTTTCAATAACTCTTTCTCTTTTTCATGCAATTCAATCTCCGTAACAGTACGACTCAAATCAAAATCAGCCTTGCGCACTATCGATTGTATCCTGGCATAAGTATATTGAATAAAAGGCCCAGTATTACCCGCAAAATCAACCGATTCTTCGGGATTAAATAAGATTTGCTTTTTGGGATCTACTTTTAAAATATAATACTTCAAAGCGCCTAGCCCAATCGTTTTAAACAATTTAGCCTTTTCTTCAGCAGCAAACCCATCCAACTTTCCTAATTCCGTAGCAATAGCACCTGCGGTAGCCGTCATATCCTCCATTAAATCATCCGCATCAACGACAGTTCCTTCACGAGATTTCATTTTACCAGAAGGTAACTCTACCATGCCATACGATAAATGAAATAAATGAGCCGCCCATTCAAATCCAAGCTTTTTCAAAATCAAAAACAAGACTTTAAAATGATAATCTTGCTCATTTCCAACCGTGTAGACCATACCGCCCACATCTGAATAATCTTTAACACGCTGTATCGCCGTCCCTATATCCTGCGTCATATAGACCGCAGTACCATCCGAACGCAATACAATTTTTCGGTCTAATCCATCCTCCGTCAAATCAATCCACACCGAACCATCAGGATCCTTTTCAAAAATCCCTTTTTCTAAACCTAACTGAACGACTTCTTTACCCAACAAATAAGTGTTGCTTTCATAATAATAACTATCAAAATCTACACCCAAATTTTTATAGGTCTCCGCAAATCCATCATAAACCCATTGGTTCATCCGCTTCCATAAAGCCATAACCTCTGGGGTTCCTGCTTCCCAATCCAACAGCATTTGCTGTGCTTCCAAAATAATGGGCGCTTGTTTCTTAGCCTCGTCTTCCGTCTTTCCTAGTGCAACTAAGTCACTTATTTGCTTTTTATATTCTTGATCAAACTTTACATAAAAATTACCAACCAATTTATCGCCCTTCAAACCGGTACTTTCTGGAGTTTGTCCTGCGCCAAATTGCTGCCAAGCCAACATCGATTTACAAATATGAATCCCCCGGTCATTGATAATTTGTGTTTTATACACTTTTTTCCCAGAAGCTTTAAGGATCTCAGCAACAGCATAACCCAATAAATTGTTTCGAACATGCCCTAAATGCAATGGCTTATTAGTGTTTGGTGAGGAATATTCAACCATTACCGCACGGTCGTTTGCTATGGGCGTTACAAAACCATAAAAAGCATCATTCTTAATCTCATTTAAAAATTCAAGATAGTAAGAATCATCGATTACAATATTCAAAAATCCTGATACCACATTATAGCGTTTTACCACCGCAACATGTTCTACCAAATAATCCCCAAGGCGCGTCCCAATCTCCATCGGATTCCCCTTAATTACTTTCAATAAAGGGAAAATAACCATAGTAATATCGCCTTCAAATTCCTTCCTAGTTACCTGAAATTCAACTTTTTCTATGGAAACAGCAAACAGTTCCTGAACCGCAATTTGTATTTGTTTTGTTAATGTAGGGGTAAGCTTCATAGTACTTCTTTTTGGTGCGCAAAGATAATCATTAGAATAGAATTTTGAAGGATACTAAAACGATTAAAAATTAAAAATATTCATTATTAAAATGTATAATTTGTAAGTATTTTGTATATTATTTTAATTATTTAATGCATTTCATCGATTTTATTTGCTCTTAAACGGTTAAATACTGAATATTTGTAGAGTCAAAATCCCCAAATCATGAAAAAGTTATTACTATTAATCATTTTATTGCTTTCCACTATAGGTTTTGCCCAACCTATTTCGGTAAGCACTACGAGCCACACGGTGCCCGACTTGGTAAACAATGTGTTAATCAATTCCCCTTGTGCTGCAGTATCCAACATCACTTGGAGCACAGGTACTAATTTCGGCTCTACCAACGGTATTGGTTTCTTTCAAAACGCCAACCCCAATTTTCCAATCAGCAGCGGTGTAGTATTAACTACCGGAAACGCCTTAAATGCTTCCGGCCCGAATACTTCAGTGCTAAATGATGGAGCGCAAAATTGGCCTGGTGATATCAGCTTAGAAGCTACTTTAGCAGCGGCCGGTATCCCAATGGTGTCTAAAAATGCAACCACACTTGAATTTGATTTCACACCGATTTCACCAAACTTCAGCTTCGACTTTATTTTCGCCTCTGAAGAATATGGTAATTTCCAGTGTCACTTCTCAGATGCTTTTGCATTCTTATTAACCAATATGAATACAGGCGTTACAACCAACTTAGCCGTGGTTCCCAATACCAATACGCCAATCTCTGTCGTAACCATTAGAGATTTTCTATACAACTCATCATGCCCTTCTGCAAACGCTCAATTTTTTGGAAGTTTTAATGGAGGTTCTGCTGCTGCTGCTTCGGCAACCAATTATAACGGTCAAACTACCGTTATGACTGCTGCCTCTGTCTTAACTCCAAATGTTCCTTACCATATTAAATTAGTAATAGCAGATCGTGTTGACCCACAATCTGATTCTGCCATTTTCCTTTCTGCAGATAGTTTTAATATCGGTCAAGATGTATTAGGCCTAGATTTACTAGTAGCCAATAATACGGCCATTTGTTTCGGACAATCTCATACGTTAACTACCGGTCTAAGTACTGCAGATTACACCTTCGTATGGAAAAAAGACAACGTAGTGCTACCGAGCGAAACAGGCTCAACCCTTACCGTGACCCAACCCGGAAACTACAGCGTTACCTACTCGCAATTAGTTAATTTCTGCCAACCGGTAACAGATACTATTACAGTACAATACTATCCTGAAATAACTACTCCAAATCCAACCAATATCTATAGATGTTTAAGCGATAGTACTACCTATGACTTCAACTTAGAATTAAATACCCCCGTCGTAAAGGCAGGGATTAATCCTAACGCGATCGTTTCATACTATCTTACAGAAGCAGATGCTAATAATCATACAAACCAATTGCCTGCTGTATACAATAGTGCTAGCGGACAAACCATTTATGTTCGTATTGATTTACCAAGCACGGGTTGCTTTACCGTAAAATCATTCCAATTATTAACGTCTTCTGGTCCTATCGCAAACCAACCTGCCGATCTTACTAAATGTGCTCGTTCACAATATTTCAGCAACGCCTATTTTAATTTAGGCTCACAGAGTGCCGACATTCTAAACGGACAATCTTCCGCCATGAATATCATCACGTATTACGCTTCATTAAACGATGCCGCAATGGGTGTAAATCCAATAACCAACACTACAAATGCCTTATTCGGCGACACTACAATCTATGTAAGAGTGGAAAATGTAAGTGATCACGCATGCTACAGCATTACAAGCTTTAACTTAATTGTAATCCCTGCACCTCCTGTAGACGATTTAGATAACGTTATTGTGTGCTCCACTTACACCTTGCCAGATTTGGTAAACGGTAACTATTTTACCGCTCCAAATGGAAATGGTATTGCATTATTTGCAGGTACTGAAATCTTACAAACGCAAACCATCTATATTTTTAACCAACCGGACGGACCTGGAACTTGTGGTTCAAACAGCTCTTTCCTAGTTAAAATTATCGACCCTGACACCATTTCTCCGCAAAATGTAACGCGTTGTGGAAGCTATACACTACCTAGCACTACCTATGGCGCTTATTTTACGCAACCGGGCGGACAAGGAACTCAAATCCCTGCAGGTACTGTTATTACCGCTACTCAAGACGTATATTTTTTCTTCCAAACAGATGTTGAACCATTCTGTACTATAGACACAGTAAGTACCGTTACGATTGTTCCTACCATTGAAGTAGGTTCAAGACCTGACGTGTTTGAATGTAATTCGTATACCCTTCCTCCAGTAACCATTGGTAACTATTACACTGGCCCACTAGGAACAGGAACGATGCTTAATGCAGGTGATGTAATCACTACTAGCCAAACAATATTCGTCTATGTTACTTCCGGAATCGGTTCCGCCTGTAGCGATGAAGATAGCTTCGAGGTATACATCGGCATGCCGCAACCCGCTAACGTAAATCAATGTAATGGTTATACCTTACCTGCTTTACCAATCGGAAATTACTATACCGGTCCTGCCGGAACTGGCTCTATGATTCCTGCGGGAACCGTAATCAATCAATCAGCTACCGTATACATCTACGCTCAAACAACTAGCGGTACCGGCAACTGTACAGACAATTTATTCTTTACACTTACCATAGCACAACCTGAAGTAGATACCCTAAGCGATGTAACGGTTTGTGAAAGTTATACGTTACCGGCTTTAACACACGGTATGTACAACACAGGAAGCGATGGTACTGGAGCGGTACTTAATGCTGGAGATACTATTACCTCTAGCCAAACCATTTACATTCTAAATTATTTAAACGCTAGTTGTTATAACCAATCTAGTTTTAACGTAACCGTAAATACACCGCCAAGCATCGATTCTCGATCAGACATCGATATTTGTGACCAATATGTGTTAACCCAACTTACTAATGGTAACTATTATACCGGCCCTAACGGAACAGGTACTTTGTTAACCCCGGGAACAGTGATTACTACCTCACAACAAATCTATATCTACGCGGTTTCTAATACGACACCAGCCTGTAGCATTGAAAATAGCTTCCAAATAAATGTATTCTCTGCCAACGCAGAAGCTCCTGCCAATGTAGTAGCGTGTGATAGCTATACGCTTCCGATGTTGTCTGAAGGTAATTTATATTACACTCAAACGGGCGGACCTTATGGCACTGGTACCGAAATGGCACCAGGAACCGTGATTGCAACTAGTCAAACAATTTACGTATTCAAAGAAGCCTTAATCCGTGTTGCTTTTTCTTGCTTGAACGAACATTCTTTTACCGTAACCATCAACCATACACCAGCATTACCTAGTATTCCTAACCTAAACGCTTGTGAATCCTATACTTTATTCCCATTAACCGTTGGAGACTACTATACTGGTCCAAATGGTTCTGGAACCTTATTGCATGCCGGTGACGTAATCACCACCACGCAAACAATCTATGTGTACGCTCATACCGCTACCGCTCCTGATTGTAGCAGTGAAACTAGTTTCTTATTGACCATCTTCAATGTGGATGCCAGACCCAATGTAACTACTTGCGAAAGTTATACATTACCAGAATTAAGCGTAGGTGATTATTATTCTGGACCAAACGGAACAGGATCTTTATTACCTGCCGGTAGTGTCATCTCAACTACACAAACCATTTACATCTACGGTATTGCTCCATTCTTACCAAGATGCTCTGATGAAACTTCTTTTGTAGTAACCATCATCAAAGCGCCTATCGCCTATTCTACTCCTGCCAGCATGAGAACAGTTTGTGACGAAGACGGAACAAATGACGGTATCACTGCTTTTGATTTAACAACGCTAACCGCTACCATTCTTGGTGCGCAAACCGGAGCCGAATTCAACTTAGCCTACTACAACAGCTTAACGGAGGCTGCCAATCAATCCAACCCAGTAACGGTTACCTCAAATGCCATAGCATACGTAAGAGTAAACAATACCTTAGCACCTAATTGCTACGAAATAAAACCAATTGCAATCGAAGTAAATAAATTACCGGTACCTACCCCTATCGACGGTGTAGTATGTATCGAAAGTGCAACAGGGCACCTTTTAAATCCTTACATTTTGTATGCCAACCTACCTGCAGCGGGATATACCTTTGTATGGAGCGATGAAAATGGTCAAACCGTAGGGACAAGCAATAACTATCATGCCGTGTTACCTGGAGTATACACTGTGGTAGCTACCAATAACAGTACAGGTTGTACTTCAGCTCCCGTTTCAGCAACCGTAATTGCTTCTGAACCTGCTTTAGTTGCCTATACCATAAGCCAAGATTTCGCCGATACTCAAAACGTTACCGTTGAAGCTACAGGCCAAGGAAATAACTTTGAATACCAATTAGACAACGGTAGTTTCCAAGATAGCCCTGTATTTTACGACGTAGCTTCTGGTATCCACTTGATAACCGTTAGAGATAAATACGGTTGTGGATCTTCAACCATCCAAGCCTTAGTGGTAAATTACCCTAAATTCTTTACACCAAACGGTGACGGCATCAATGATACTTGGAACATCAAAGATTTGGCTGGCCAACCTTCTGCCATGATTACCATATTCGACCGCTTTGGTAAAGTACTGACCCAAATTAAACCAAACAGCAGCGGTTGGGACGGAACCTACAACGGCCGTGAATTGCCTTCTGATGACTATTGGTTTAGTGTAAACTATAAAAATGCCAACCAAGATACTAGTGAATTTAAAGCCCATTTCGCCATGAAGCGATAATAAGCCCCCTTAACCTGCGGAAACTCCTATGTCCCCAAACATAGGAGTTTTTTTTGTTAAAGTTTGTAACAATTGCCTTCCTTTGCGGTCTACTAGGACATCATATAATCGTCCACGTTAAAAACAAACATGAGAATAACCCTCTTACTATTGATTCTATTAGGTACTAATACCCTAATCCAAGCTCAAAACGAAACCCCAAACTATTCAAAAACAGGCAGCATTTCGGGAAAAGTCATCGACAAAATTAGCAACCAACCCATCCCCTATGTAAATGTTACCCTCAAACAAGACAACAAAATAATTACGGGCGGACTAACGCAAGAAAATGGAACCTTTTCCATTAAAAACATCGCACTAGAAAAATATACCGTAGAATTTCAGTTCATCGGCTACCAAAAACAAGTGACCACAATCACCTTAACAAGCGAAAACAAATCGCTTTCCATGAACACCATACTACTGCAAGAAGAAGCCGTCGAATTAAAAAGCGTGGACATCGTCAAAGAAAAATCAACCTACGAACAAAAAATTGACCGCAAAATAATCAATGTAGGGAAAGATCTAATCTCCGCAGGGGCCACCGCAGGCGAAATCCTAAACAACATCCCCTCGGTAAGTGTTGATGCGCAAACCAATGCCATCAGCCTTAGAGGAAATGAAAATGTAAGGGTATTGGTAGATGGCAAACCAACCAATATCGACCCTGCCCAATTACTAAAACAAATCCCCTCAGCGTCCATCAAACAAATCGAATTGATCACTAACCCCTCAGCCAAATACAATCCCGAAGGGATGAGCGGTATCATCAACATCGTACTCCATAAAAATGCCAACCAAGGGTTCAATGCCAGCATCAATAACGGAGTGACCTTCGCCAAAACGCCTAAAGTAAATTCCTCCTTTGATATGAACTACAAAGTAGGCAAATTCAATTTCTACGGGAATTACGGCTTCAATCACGGCCTACAAAAAAACCACGGCTTTGTAAACAGTCACCAACCCGACGCAGAGAAAACAGTCAACTTTGATTTTCAAAACAAAAACACCTCCCACTTATACAAAGTCGGAGTTGATTTCTATTGGAACGATAACAATACCGTTTCCCTTTACACCAGCCAAAACTTATTCCTGTCCAGCGGCAACAGTGCAACTACTGTAACATATATTGACAATGCATTCCCAAACATCCTTCAAAACAACCTAAGCCACAACAACAACCCTTCCGGTACCTACAATTTTGATTTCAAACACAAATTCAAAAAAGAAGGGGAAAACATCGAACTGGAAGCCAACTATAACCGAAACAAAACAGCCGAAAATAGTATTTTTAATACCCTTACCACTACTTCTTTCTCCGCTATAAATGACATTACCAGCCTAAACAATAACACCAAAATCAACCTGGATTACACCAATCCTTTTCCAAAGAATGCCAAACTAGAAACAGGCCTAGAAACGCGTTTAGAAAACACCACCAATAACTTCAATCTAAACGCAGCCTACAATTCCGACTTCCATTACGATAGAAAAATCCATTCTGCCTACGCCACCTATGGCAAGCAATGGGATAAATGGGGATACCAAGTAGGTGCCCGTTTCGAAAATTATACCGCTGATGCCCAATTCAATGCCGTAGACGCCAACGATCAAAATGGTAACGGAAACACCACCGAAATCATCAACGCCAGCTTCCACGACAAAATCAATACCCTATACCCTAGTGGCTACGTCTCCTACAAACGCTCCGAAAAGAATACATTCAATTTTAATTATTCGAGAAGAGTAGATCGACCAAGCATCGGGCAAGTAAACCCCATCAGAGAATGGAGCACCCCAACAGTTTCTTCCGTGGGTAACCCCAACTTAAGACCGCAGTTCACAAATTCACTTGAATTGAACTTTACCCACAAAACAAAAATAGGATCCATCTCGACGGTCGTCTTCTACCGAATAATCAATGACGAAATCACCAGATTAGTAAGTGTAGACCCCACAGACAGCAACAGAAATTTATTGTCCTATGCCAACTTCAGTGACAACAAATCCTATGGTGCCGAAATTTCATCCAATCTAGATTTTACCAAATGGTGGAGCGCCAATATCGGTACCGACATTTATTTCAAAACCATCAGAGGGTTAATAGAACAACAATTCGTAGAAAAAAAGATTTCCATTTTTAACGCTAGAATCAACAACACCTTCAAAGCAACCAAAAACCTACGCTTCCAGTTATTTGGTATGTACCGTGGTCAAGAACAAGGTTTGCAATTCCTAAGAAAAACCATGGCTAAAACGGATTTAGGGGCCAGCTACAACATCCTAAAAGGACAAGGAACAATAAGCGCCCGCGTAAGCGACATCTTCAACACCATGAATTTCAGCTTCGACGGTACCCTTCCCTATAAACAAGAAGGGGCCTTCTATTGGGAAAGCCGTAGTGTCTATCTAGGCTTCAATTACCGCTTTGGTGGTGGTAAAAATGCCGCACTTCAAAGAAAACAACGTGATAAAAACGAAACCCAAGGGGGTGGCGGTATGATGTAATTCCTGCTTCGATATACTAAATAAAAAAAGCCAAACGTAGCGTTTGGCTTTTTTTATTTAGTGTAGGCACACTACCACTTCAATATCGCACTGGCCCAAGTAAATCCACTGCCAAACGCCGCCAATACTACCGTATCGCCTCGCTTTATTTTGCCCTCTTCCCACGCTTGCGTTAAGGCAATCGGAATCGAAGCGGCTGTGGTGTTGCCCAGCTTCTGTATATTATTATAAACTTGGTCGTCACGCAATCCAAATTTCTTTTGGATAAACTGTGATATTCTTAAATTAGCTTGATGCGGAATCAACATATCGATATCGGTAACTTGTAAATTATTAGCCGCCAATCCTTCATGAATGACTTCACTAAAACGAACTACTGCATTTTTAAACACAAACTGTCCGTTCATATACGGGAAATAACTCTCGTCATCGGGATCTTGGTCGGCCAAGATATCCGTCACCCAGCGTCCTCCCATACCCGGTGCCAAAACCGATAATTCCTTAGCATGCTCCCCTTCAGAATGTAGGTGTGTGGATAATACTTTACTCACTTCATCCGTTCCCCTACTCAACACCGCTGCGCCAGCGCCATCGCCAAAAATCACCGAAACCCCTCTTCCGCGCGTCGTCATATCCAAGCCCAACGATTGCAACTCAGAACCTACCACCAAGATGTTGCGGTACATCCCCGTTTTAATATATTGATCCGCTATAGACAAGGCATAAACAAAACCCGAACACTGATTTCTAACGTCTAAGGCACCTACCGTTCGCAAGCCCAATTCTTTTTGCAAGGCGACCCCCGGACCCGGAAAATAATAATCGGGTGAGATCGTAGCAAAGACAATAAAATCTATATCCTCTTTTGCCACTCCCGAACGCTCGATCGCAATACGGGCTGCCTTCACACCCATAGTCGTAGTGGTCTCTCCACTACCCTTCACCACATGACGACGCTCCTGGATTCCCGTACGCTCCTGAATCCATTCGTCATTAGTGTCCATGATCTTGGACAAATCGTCATTGGTAACTATATTTTCTGGGACAAAATAACCGAGTCCCGATATTTTAGAATGAAACATAATATTTTTAGTATTTTGATAGTATTGGGAAGCGTAACTGAGCTTCCGTTAAAAAACTACACCACAAGGTAAGCATTTTTTAGAAATTGATAAAATAAGTAGTAAATTATAGTATATCGAAACGCAAACAAACGAGCACGCCTTCTTGCAGCGTTTCCGCGCTTTCAAAAAAAAGCACACCACCCTCATAAACGCCTTCAACTAAATAATGACTGCCGCGATAATACACTTGCTTTACAGTAACGGCCAAAGGAGATTGGGCTACTACCCTCAATTGATGGGGATATACATAATGTACTTTACCATCGAGTTCAATTTCATTAACATCGCCAAATAATGAAGCAACATAGTAATCTTTTGGTCCACTATAAAGCTCATGCGATGCTCCTTGGGCAATGATTCGGCCTCCCTGCATCACCAACACTTCATCCGCAAACGATAACACATCCGTACTGTCATGCGTCGCCACTAGAGTAGTAATCCCCTGTTCCTTAAGGTATTTAAACAACTTGCGCCGCAAACTGTTCTTCCTGAAATTGTCGATATGACTAAAGGGCTCATCCAGCAATAAAACCTCGGGCTCCAAAGCCAGCACACGAGCAATCGCCACACGCTGCATTTGTCCCCCACTCAAATACTGAGCCTTAACCCCCGAAAATTCGGTCATCTCAACTATGGCCAACAATTCCGCCACGCGCGCCGCCTTCTGCTCGGGATAAAAATTAGACAAATACTTACCCACATTCTCTGCCACCGTAATATAAGGCATCAAATCAAAATCCTGAGCCAAATACTTCATATAGTCCATCCCCGGTATCAAATGGTATTTCGGACCCAATACGGCCAATTCGTTCCAAAAGATGTGACCGGCATCCAAATCATGCAGGCCATAAACCAATTTCAATAACGTACTCTTACCACAACCGCTCTCGCCAATCACAGCCATAGTGGTGCCGCGAGGAACCGAAAAAGTTAGTTCCTGCAACGTTACCTCCGCCTGATATGAAAATGAAATGTTTTGAACGCTAAGCATGTTTTTTATTTAGGATACAAACTTACAAATAATACTAAATAGATAAGGGCGAAACTCAAACGTGGAGTATCCGCCCTTATCACCCTAACCAATAAGTAAAACTGTTTTATTGTATGTATTGTTCAAACGACTTGGTATCAACACGCGCTTTTAAATCATGCAATAAATTATATAAACCAAAAAAGGTCCTATTAATATACAAAAAGTGTTTCGACCCTCTATTCCCATTCATCTTGCGCAACTCGGTGTCTTTAGCAAATTCCTCTCCCATAGTAGCAATCTGTCCAAAAAAGTCCTCATCCGAAAAGTCAAAATAATCACCGTGAAACGGCTTGGTAAACAAACTCAATAAATCATGGAAGATTTTAGTAAAATAAGCCAATTCTTTGGCAGAATCATCCGCTCGCAATATCTCCAACTCATACAACTTAGCCACAAACAATTCCGGATTGTCAATAACTTCGGGTTTAGCCAACTCAAAGTAGGGCACATAAAACTCCTCCGGCACTTGCTTAATACAACCAAAATCTATAGCGACCAATTTTCCCTCTTGATCAATCAAAAAATTCCCAGGATGTGGATCCGCATGCACTTGCTTCAAATGGTGCATCTGATACATATAAAAATCCCATAAAGCCTGACCTAGTAAATCGCCTTTGGCACGGTCTTCATTATGCGCCGTGAATTCCGATAAATGCTCTCCATCAATCCATTCCATCGTCAATATCTTCTCCGACGACAACTCAGGGTAATAGATCGGAAAACGCAAATTGGCAATCGCACTACACCAACCCGAAACCTCAACACTCTGCTTTAACTCTAAGTGATAATCTGTTTCTTCTAATAATTTATCTTCTACTTCCTTAAAGTACTTCTCTGAATCCTTTCCCTTCAAATTAAACATTCGAGTGGCAAAAGGCTTAACCAAGGCCAAGTCCGAACTTATACTATCCGACACTCCAGGATATTGGATTTTCACAGCAAAATTTTTCCCATCTTTGGTTGCTTTGTGTACCTGACCGATACTCGCCGCATTCATAGCATCCGGAGTGAAGGAATCGTATAACTCTTCTGGGTATTTCCCCAAATATTTCTTAAACGTCTTGCGAACCAACGGCGCCGACAACGGCGGTACCGAAAATTGTGACAACGAAAATTTATCTACATAGGCCTGAGGCATAATGCTCTTGTCCATACTCAACATCTGAGCCACCTTCAAAGCACTACCCTTTAAATTCTTCAAGCCATCATAAATGTCCTCAGCATTATTCTCATTCAACTTATCCCGATTCAAAGAGGGATTCACCATCTTCTCTCCATAATAAGCCACATAGTTCCCTCCCACTTTAATGCCAGTCTTAACCAACTGACTAGCACGTTCTATCTTTCCCGTCGGAATTTTGTCTAACGTCTTCATTATTGCATTTTTTCTTTCCAAAGAAATTTGCCTAAATCAAACAAACTCTCCAAAGGTTTAGTATCCAACAAGTCCACTACGGTGTTAACCGACTTCTCAATCAAAACATCTGTCTTTTCAAATCCTTTAGAAGTATCATCCATCCAAAACTTCAACAAAAACAAAAATTGAATCCAAGCGCCCTCAGCAATCACCGGCTCAGTTACTTTAGCTGCTTTCCCGAAAACCTCTGAAGGTGCTGACTTAACAGTACTAACAATATAATCCTTAAAACGGTTCCTGAATTCTTTTAAACTTTTCAAGTTTTTCAATCCTTCCTGATTTTCCTTCAACGTATACAACACATAACTGCGGTTCAACGTCAGGATTTCAAACAAAGTAAAATACAACGCCAACAGCTTGTTTTTATCACTATACCCCTCAAAAGCAGCTTCTTTTTCAATCGCTTCTGCTGAATTTTCAAAAAACTTCACCCAAATGCCTTGTTTTAAAGCATCCATCGAACCAAAAAAAGAATAAAAATCGCTCTCTTCGATACCGTGCTTCTTGCAAAACAAAAATACATTTTTCGGAACTTCATTCATTTCTAAAACATCATTCATGTACAAAGAAATAATAGACGTGTCGTCCACCATTTTTTGTTTCGATTTACTTGTTTTTGCTGTGGCCATACTACATTATTTTTAGAACTGTAAAGATAAATATTGTTTAAAGATTTACGCGTTTAACTAAACAAAAAGTTTTGTTAAATGTTATTCAAAAAAATAACAGAGTCAATATACTGCTGCCAAAAAAGTGCAATTACAGCAGCTAAAGCAAAAAAACCAACCTACATTACCAGTAAAAAATAGGACCCAACCTTAACATTAACACAACAAAAAAACCTTCGCTATCTAAAATCCATTACGGCAACTACCAAAAACCCCTCCCGCACTAAGTAACGCTTGAGATGCCAAAAGAATATATAATTAACATATTGTGTATGGTTTATTTATACAATACACAATTTTTACTGTCACTTATTAAAATATCTTTAAAGTCTATCAATACCACTTTTTTACTTCATGAAAAATTCGACCGCTATTTTAACTATACTACTGCTTGCTTTGACCTCTTTTACTATAAAAGCACAAGTAGGAATAGGAACGGTTCTTCCAGACGGTGCCCTAGATGTTACGTCTACTACCGATGGATTAGTAATCCCTAGAGTGAATTTAACGTCACTAAACAGCGCCAGTCCACTAACGACTCCTATAACTTCCGAACTAATCTATAACACAGGCGCAAGTCTTAGTCCAGCCGGTTTTTACTACTGGGATGGCGCTAAATGGGTCCAACTCCAAACCACCACGAGCACTTCATGGAACACTACAGGTAACGCCAGCCTATCCGGAACTACTAATTTCATAGGAACAACCGATGCTGTAGATGTTGCGTTCCGAAGAAGCAACACCGCAGCCGGAAAAATCGGAACCACCAACACTTCATTTGGATTATCGGCCGCTTCTAATAACGCATCAACTAACAATACAGCATTTGGAGTAAATGCGTTAACAAACAGCACAAATGCTGCTTCTTCGAATAACGTAGCCATCGGATACGGCGCTTTGGATAATTTAGGGGCCAATAACACCGCCCAATGTGTAGCTGTGGGAGTTAATGCCTTCGGATTGGCAACTACCAATAGTAATGGTGTAGCCGTGGGTTACAATGCCGCGCAAGGCACCACAACCGGAATTGAAAATACCGCTATTGGTTCGGGTGCACTCAACAATAATTCAACAGGGCAACAAGCTGTAGCTGTGGGTCGAAATGCTTTGTTTAATGCTACGGGAAGTTTTAACACAGGCATTGGATATGCTGCAGGCAACAGTATTGGCGCTGGAACCAATAATACGTGCGTAGGGTATCAATCTGATGCTTCAGCTGGTGTACTAAATGGCACCGCCATAGGTAATGGAGCCGTATGTACCGTAAGCAATACCATGAAATTTGGCAATGCCTCCGTTTTAAATAATTATTTCAGTAATACGGTAAATGCCGTTACATTCACAGCAACATCCGACTTGAGATATAAAAAAGAAATAAGCCCTGTACCGCCAAGCTTAGGAATCTTAAACAAATTGCAACCCGTAAATTATTATTTTAAAACAGCAGCAGAACTAACATCCGAAAAAATACAATCGGTAGCGTTTAGTGGAGATAAAACGCATGAAAGACAAATCGGTTTTATTGCCCAAGACGTCGAAAAACTTATTCCTGAAGTGGTTCATACCGATGCTGAAGGTTATAAATCTATTGATTATTCCAAATTTTCGCCTTTCATTATCAAAGCCCTCCAGGAACAACAGGAACAAATTAATAAACTGCAAAAAGCAAACGACCAACTTCTAAAAGCAAACGAAGCCATCCTAAAACGCCTAGAGGCTTTAGAAAAAAAATAATACAACCTAACCTAGTTAAGGGGGTATGGCTAAACTATAGGCTTAACATCACCCCACTCTAACCACCCCAATAGTCCCCTCTTCTCGCAACACACAAGGGATGCCGCCTACTTCTTGGTAAAAAGTAATGCCCAAATAAGCAAAACGATGCAAACCAACAGCTGGCAAACTACTAGGCTGCAAACTAAAGGACCCCACTACCGCTCCTTTTGCAACGAGCATCGGCGAGGCGGTAGCCAATTGGTAAATAGCCGTATCAAAATCAACACCCAAGACACCCAACTGTAATTCCACATGACTAGCACCTTTAGGAAATCGTACCGTACGTAAATCAAAATCCGTAACGGTATAGGTGCAAGTCAAATCATCATACACCCCCTTCAAAGGCACCACTCCCTCAAATTTAAAAGTAGGGGTAAATTCAAAATCACGCAACAATGCTTTTCCCGCTGTAGTCAAAATACCTTGACCCACCGTTCGAGACCCTCGATCCGAACTGCCATCACAGTCCTTAATCCCCTGAAACAATTGCATCATTCGACCGTGTAAACTTCCCTCTTTATAAAATTTTAAAAAAGGAAACAGTGCAATCCTAAAGGCACTCTTAACCTTGGAACAACGACCAAATTCAGAACTGTTCTCCCGAACGCGAACCATACTAGCCTTAGTCTTAATAGCCTCCGCAGTAAATCCGCCTCCAGCAATCCGAGCAACAGGCTTGCCCTTCCGATAATAAAAATTTAATTCCCCTATAGTGCCTACTAACGATATAACCCCTTTTTGCTTTGCCATACCTAGTGTTTTAGATTTATCAAATGTAATAATAATTATAATATATAGCGTATATATAGCGTATATATAGCGTATATATAGCGTGTTTATAGCGTATATATAGCGTATAGAATATAAGGTTACTATATAGCAAACGCTAGTAAGAACTAGTCCTATCCGCATCACAAAACAAAAAAAGCCATACTAGTACAGTATGGCTTTACTATTATATAGTAAGCAACTAGTTATTTACCAGCTTCCTTCTGTGCATCTTGCACCATTTTGTCGTTAGCCGTAATAGCAAACTCTACACGACGATTCTGACTTCTTCCCTCAGGAGTGTCATTCGTAGCAATAGGATCCGCAATTCCTAATCCAGTGGTCGTAAACCTACCAGAATTCAATCCTTTACCAGCCAAGTAAGCTTTCACAGTAGCCGCTCTTTGATTCGATAAATTCAAATTGTATTCCGCAGCTCCCGTACTATCAGTATAGCCATAAATCTGGATGTTGGTGTCTGGATACTGATTGAATACCGGAATCAATTTATCCAAATTAGCTTTAGCCGCAGCCGTCAAAGTAGATTTATTAGTATCAAAACGTACCGCATTTTCTCCCAAAACCAAACGAATCCCTTCTCCAACGCGCTCTACTTGAGCTCCCGGTAAAGCGGTTTCAATTTCACGGGCTTGCTTGTCCATTTTGTGTCCAATAACACCTCCTGCAACACCTCCAATAACACCGCCAAGCACCGCACCCAAAGCACCGTTGCCGCCTTTACCAATGTTATTGCCTAAAATCCCTCCAATCAAAGCACCACCCACAGCGCCTATAGCCGCTCCACGTTGTGTCTTATTGGTGTTTTTAACTGATTCACAACTGGTAAAAACCGTTGACAGTAAAAACAAACTTCCTAGTACTAATACACTTATCTTTTTCATAACGCTTAATTTATTTTTTCAAATTGATATACTACATCTGCCATATTCCCGCCTACATTAATACGGTCAATCAACTGGAACGAACTATCACTTTGGTTAGCCACACGCAATACATAGCCCGCTTTAACAGTTTTAGCTTTGGCTTCATCCAAAATTTTCAATACAAATTGTCCTTCCTTGTTGATAAACCAAGTGATTGGTGTGCTGTATGCCGTGCACTTAGGACTGTTCAAAGTCATCTCTCCCTTGTTGTTGTTTGAAATGAACTTCCAAGTACTGCCCACAAAACATTTCGAATCAGCCAAATCAAATGAAGTGACTTTAATCACATCCGAACCCGGATAATTTACCGAAACCAGGTGCCAATTGCCTTTAATCGCAACCTGTGATTTCGTATCGGTCTTGGTACTAGTCGCTGAATCGGGGGATTTACAAGCAAAAACCAAGAAGGATAAGAAACCCATTAAAATAATTTTCTTCATACCACTGTTTTATTTGAATTAATACAGCAAATATACACTCATTTTTGTTTAAGCTTTTATAAAAAAATACTAAAAAACCTTAGTCATACGACTGCGTCAATTTGTCAGCATCACTACTTTTGGTATTAGTTTTGACTACTAAGAAGGTAATTGTTTAATCTAAAAAATAAACCTATGACAACAGGAAAAATTAATGTATCAGTAGAAAACATCTTTCCACTAATCAAGAAGTTTTTATACAGCGACCACGAAATTTTCTTGCGTGAATTAGTCTCTAATGCTACCGATGCGACCTTAAAACTAAAACACTTAACCAGTATTGGTGAAGCCAAAGTAGAATACGGCAATCCCATCATCGAAGTGAAAATCGATAAAGAAGGCAAAAAACTACACCTTATCGACCAAGGACTCGGAATGACAGCCGAAGAAGTGGAAAAATACATCAACCAAGTGGCCTTCTCCGGTGCCGAAGAGTTCCTAGAAAAATACAAAGACTCTGCCAAAGACTCGGGCATCATCGGACATTTTGGTCTAGGTTTCTACTCGGCCTTCATGGTAGCTGAAAAAGTGGAAATCATAACCAAATCATACAAAGACGAACCTGCCGCTCATTGGACTTGTGACGGAAGCCCAGAGTTTACCCTAGAACCACATGACAAAACCGACAGAGGTACCGAAATCATCCTGCACATCGCCGAAGATTCCCTAGACTTCCTAGAAGACTATAAAATCCGCGAGCTGTTGACCAAATACAACAAATTCATGCCGGTGCCAATCAAATTCGGTACCCGCAAAGAAAAGATAGAACAGAAAAAAGGGGAATCCGTTGCCGAAGAGGATAAAGACAACATCTTCACCGAAGTAGAAGTAGACAACATCATCAACAACCCGAACCCAGCTTGGACCAAACAACCGGTAGACTTATCCGATGAGGATTATAAAAGCTTCTACCGCGAGTTATACCCTATGCAGTTTGAAGAACCGTTATTCAACATCCACCTGAATGTAGATTATCCGTTCAACCTAACGGGTATCCTATATTTCCCGAAAATGTCGGCCGACCTCCAACTGCAAAAGGACAAAATCCAATTGTACCAAAACCAAGTGTACGTTACCGATAACGTGGAAGGAATCGTACCCGAGTTCTTAGGAATGCTTAAAGGGGTCATCGATTCACCAGACATCCCATTAAACGTTTCGCGTTCATACCTCCAAGCCGATGGTAACGTAAAGAAAATAGCCAACTACATCACCCGTAAAGTAGCCGACAAACTAAAAACCTTATTCAACGAAAACCGCGAAGATTTCGAGAAAAAATGGAACGACATCAAAATCGTTCTTGAATATGGTATGTTATCGGAACCGAAATTCTACGAAAAAGCGGCCGACTTTGTACTATATCCTTCAGTAGATGATAAATATTATACGTTGGCCGAATTAAAAGAAGCCATCACTGCCAATCAAACCGATAAAAACGGCAAACTAGTAGTCCTATATGCGTCCCATAAAGAGGCCCAACACGGATACATCGAAATCGCCAAAGAGAAAGGATACGAAGTAATCTTATTAGATTCTCCTATAGTGTCGCACCTAATTCAAAAACTGGAAAGCGATAACGAAAACCTAACCTTTACCCGCGTTGACTCGGACCATATCGACAAACTAATTCAAAAAGAGGATACGCAATTATCCAAACTTTCAGAAGAGGAAGCGACTCAACTAAAATCTGTACTAGAAGAACTAGTACCAAAAGCGAACTATACCGTTCAACTGGAACCTATGGACAGCACGGCCGCACCTTTCATCATTACCCAACCCGAATTCATGCGACGTATGAAAGAAATGAGTCAGTCAGGCGGTGGCGGAATGTTTGGTATGGGCAACTTCCCAGAGATGTACAATCTAGTGGTGAACACCAACTCGGATTTAGCCAACACCATCCTTAATTCAGCGGATAAATCGGCTCAAGAAAGCCTAGTAAAACAAGCCTTAGACCTAGCCAAAATTTCGCAAGGACTGCTAAAAGGGGAAGAACTTACCGCTTTCGTAAAAAGAAGTTTCGAGTTAATCCAATAAACGCACAAACGATTTCTAAAGAAACGAAAACCTGCCAGTCCCTACTGGCAGGTTTTTTTTATTATTCGAAACCAACAAAGTAGTTGTAAGTCTTTTTTACTAAATTTGAGCAAACCAAACTAAATTACGCAAACATGAAAAAAGCGGCATGGCTAACTTTGTTTTTCCTATCCAATATATACACTATGATGGCACAAGAAGATCCTTATTTATGGCTAGAAGAAGTCGACGGGGCTAACGCATTAGAATTTGTGCAATCCCATAACAAAGCAACCCAAGAGGTTTTAATGCAACAAAGCAATTACCAAGACCTCTTCAATAAAAGTTTAGCCATAATCAATGCCACCGACCGTATTGCATTTCCCGCCATCTACGGGAAATACATTTACAACTTCTGGCAAGATCAAGACCACGTGAGAGGCATCTGGAGAAGAACTACCAGCACCAGCTACCAAAGCGCCAATCCTACCTGGGAAACCCTACTCGACCTAGACGCACTAAGTAAGGTAGATAACGCCAAATGGGTCTTCAAAGGAGCCAGCGGCTTGTATCCCAATTACGATCGCTTTATCGTGCAACTCTCCAAAGGAGGTGGCGATGCCGTAGTCATTAAAGAATACGATGCCGTAGCCAAAAAATTCATTACTAATGGTTTCGAATTACCAGAATCCAAATGCAGCGTGAGTTATTTAGACGTGAATACCCTAATAGTAGGCACTGATTTCGGCAAAGGGAGTATGACCACGTCTGGTTACCCAAGAATCGTCAAACTTTGGAAAAGAGGGACTCCCCTTAGTAGCGCCAAAACTATTTTTGAAGGCGATGCTTCCGATGTATCCGACAACGGACATGTCCTAAGAGACGGCGACCTCAACTATCTAATGATTGAAAAAAGCGAAACCTTCTATTCCTCCAAAGTGTTTATTTACCAAAACAATAAAGTAATCCCCTTGGAAATCCCCGAAGATGCTAACATTAGAGGTATTTTAAACAACCAACTAATCATAAACCTTAAATCCGACTGGAAGGTTGAAGGCCAAACGTACAAACAAGGTGCTGCCATTAGTGCCAATTTTACATCCCTGATTAATGGCACTAAAGACCTCCACCTCATCTACGAACCGGATGCCTTCAGCAGTATTGAAGACCTATCTCAAACAAAAAACTTCTTGCTTTTCAATATTCTAAATAATGTGAAAAGCGAACTATACTCCTACGCCTTCGGCAACGGAAAATGGGTAGCAACTAAAGTAAACGCCCCCGATTATGGAACTATCGGACTCGGCTCAACCGATGAGTTTAGTGATGATTATTTCTACACCTATCAAAACTTCTTAACGCCTACGTCGTTGTATAGTGCCACCGCAAATACAACAAACACCAAACTAATAAAAGCACTGCCCGCTTACTTCAACGCCGACAAGTACAAAGTAGAACAATTCAAAATGAAGTCAAAAGACGGCGAAATGATCCCCTACTTTGTAATCTCATCTAAAGAAACGAAATACGATGGCAACAATCCCACACTGCTAAATGCTTATGGCGGATTCGAAATCCCCGAAGTGCCCTTTTACTCCGGTGTTATGGGTCAATCGTGGTTAGAAAAAGGCGGGGTATTCGTCCTAGCCAATATCAGAGGGGGTGGCGAATTTGGTCCTAAATGGCACCAAGCGGGCCTAAAAGAAAAACGCCAAAACATCTACAACGACTTTCACGGCGTAGCAGAAGACCTCATCGCACGCAAAATAACTTCCCCTAAACACCTTGGCATCATGGGCGGTAGTAACGGCGGATTGCTAATGGGTGTAGCCTTCACCCAAAGACCTGACTTATACAACGCAGTGGTGTGCCAAGTACCTCTTTTAGATATGAAACGCTTCAACAAACTCCTAGCGGGTGCCAGCTGGATGGGCGAATACGGTGATCCGGACACAGCCGATTGGGAGTTCATCAAAAAATATTCTCCCTACCAAAACGTAAACAAAGACACCACCTATCCCGAAGTGTTCTTCATGACCTCTACCCGCGACGATAGGGTTCATCCAGGTCACGCCCGTAAAATGGCAGCCAAAATGCTAGACATGGGACACAAAGTGTACTACTATGAAAATACCGAAGGCGGCCACGGCGGTTCGGCAACCAACGATCAGAAAGCCAAATTCTACGCGCTATACTATGCCTACCTTTGGATGAAGTTAAAAGCATAAGCGAAAAACATCAAACCTGTCAGCACGCTGGCAGGTTTTTTTATCAATTAAATTCCCGACCTTCGCACTACAAAATACCTCTAGAAATGACACTACACATCGAAACTCCAGCGCTTTTATTTTCAGCGACCTCTTTAATCTTACTGGCCTACACCAACCGATTTCTAACCATCGCCCAAATCGTAAGAAGCCTAAAAAAACACTACGATGAAGCGCAAACCAAAAGCATACTCCTCCAAATAAAAAATCTAAACTTGAGGATTTCCCTGATCCGCTATATGCAACTCTTCGGGGTCCTATGCTTATTCCTATCGGTATTTGCCATGCTTTGCCTGTTCCTCGAACAGCAAACAGCCGGTATTTATTTATTCGCCGCCAGCTTATTATGCCTTCTGATCTCCCTAGGTATTTCCTTTTGGGAAATCAGCATCTCCGTAACAGCCTTACGCTTTCACCTTAGTGATTTACTTGATGAAGAAATAAAAAAAGGGAAGGAGTAATATAATTTTCCTATATTTACTCACTGTCAATCAATTACCAAACAAAATCAAACCCTTATGAAACAAAAACTACTCTTACTTACGCTGCTTTCTTTTACTATTGGATTTGCTAGTCCTAAAGCGAAAGCTACTGCCAATCCGGCCATCGGAATAACCCTGACCGCCTATAATGTTGGTAATGCTATTTTTTATACTATCAATATTAAAAACACTGGCGAAGAAACATTATTCAATGTGTATCTTACCGATGTAGACCCATCCAATGCCATTATTTTTAATGTAACTTCATTTCCTGCTTTGGCTCCGGGAGATGAAATATTAAACATACAAGCTAGCAAGTTTGGTGTGTTTTGTTTCGACCAAAGTCAAGTTATGGTTCATGCTACAGCTTTATCCACTAGTCTTGAAATAACCGATGTATCTTCTGATCCATTACTAACCGATGGTAACGGTTTACCGGGTAATTATTACAATGATTTCCCCACTATTACAAATTATTATAATTTCATTACTGGTCAACAAGAAGGAACTTATTTGGATGCCAATAACAATTCCATAGTAGATGTGGGCGATGTAGTCAACTACACCTATAGCGTAAACAGCAATTCGGGTATGCCTGTTGAAATTTTTGACAATAATGCCATACTAGCCGAGTCGTATTTTTCAAATGGCTATGGAACCACCGTAGGAATTCATTATCTAACGCCTGCAGATGTAGCCCTAGGGTATGTATATAATTCTTCAAATATTATCGGCTATGGACCCTGTGATGTAGGTGGTTATTTTTATGACCCAACTCCTTGTAGCTGTCCTAATCCCAATAGTGCAACTATAGTTACGGCTTTAACCACCGATTTACCCAATCAAATATCCGGTAAAGTCAATTTCAACAGTGCCAACGACAACTGTACTACTGGTTTAAATTTCCCCTTCCGTAGAGTAAATACGACCGATGGTACCTATAACTACAGCACCTATACCGACAACACCGGTGATTACCACATTTTAATTCCAAATACTGGAACCTACAGTACTGCAGCGTTAACTAATTTAAACGCCAATTTTACTTCCAATCCTGCAGCTGTAGCGGTAACGAGTAGCGGCACCGGAGTTGATTATAACAATACCAATTTCTGTATCAGCTCAGCAACTAATTACACCGACTTGTACGTAAACATGTTCAACGTCAACCAAGCCATTCCCGGAAATGTAGCAACCTACAGAATATACTATAAAAACAATGGAAGTACCAACCTCAACGGGAGTATTCAGCTGACCTACAACAATGCCAAACTGACTTTTGCGAGTGCAACACCTTCTCAAAACAGCAGCTCGGCGGGAACCTTGACTTGGAATTACACCAATTTATTGCCGTTTGAAGAACGTTATATAGATTTATCACTAAATGTGCTGATACCACCTACTGTGAATGTTAATGACCTACTTGCCTTTACCGTAGTAGCCAATCCAACCGCAGGTGATAACGTTCCGCTAAACAATACTATGAGTTGGAACCAAACCGTTCGCAGTTCGTTTGACCCTAACGACAAAACCGTTATAGAAGGGTCAACTATCTCAACCACTCAAGCGACTAATTACTTAACGTATGTAACGCGTTTCCAAAACACAGGAACAGCCAATGCCACTACAGTAGTAATTAAAGAAACCCTAGACCCTAAACTGGATTGGAACACCTTTGAGCCAATCGCTTCAAGTCATACTTCCAATATCCAAATTAAAAATGGTAATCAAGTAACCTATACGTTCTCTAACATTGATTTACCGTATGAAACTGCCAATGAAGCAGGCAGCCATGGATGGATGACCTACAGAATCAAACCAAAAAGCAACGTAGTCATAGGCGATATCATGAGTTCAAAATCAGACATCTATTTTGATTACAACGCTCCTATCATCACAAATACAGTAGCAACGCAAGTAACCGCCCTAGGCACCACTGATTTCATTAAAAACAATTTTAAAGTGTACCCTAATCCGGCTGCCAATTATGTTGTAATAGAAACAAGCATAAGTGAGGAAGCGCACTACCAAATCATGGATGTAAACGGTAAACTACTATTGAGCGATACCATTGAAAGTTTAAAACCAATCGATATTAGTACCCTTCAAGGCGGCTTCTATTTAGTCAACATCTTAACCAATCAAGGTAAAGCTACCTACAAACTCATTAAAAACTAACAATACCAAAAACTCCGAAGCCATTTACTTCGGAGTTTTTATTTATACTTATGGAAATAGAAAAAGATTTAAAACTAGCCGTCCTAATAGACGCTGATAATGTTCCTTACGCCAATGTCAAAGAAATGTTTGAAGAAATAGCCAAATACGGCACCCCTACCTTCAAACGCATCTATGCCGATTGGACCAAACCAACCGTCTCAGGTTGGAAAAACGTACTCCTTGAAAATGCCATTACCCCCATACAACAATACAGCTACTCTACAGGAAAAAATGCTAGTGACAGTGCCCTAATCATAGATGCTATGGACATACTCTATACCGGTAAAGTAGACGGCTTTTGTATCGTATCCAGTGATTCCGATTTTACCCGCCTAGCCACCCGCTTGCGTGAAGCCGGCATGAAAGTAATCGGTATCGGTGAAAAGAAAACCCTTACCCCCTTCATCACCGCCTGTGACAAATTCATCTACATCGAAATACTAAAAAAACACGATACCGAAACAGTAGCCGAAAACGACTCCATAAAAACCACCAAGGCCACCAAAACCCAATCCAATAACCCGATTAGCAAAATAGATCCTAAAATCATCAAACTCTTCGCCGATAGTATAACCGACTTAGAAGACGAAAACGGTTGGGCATTCCTAGGGGATCTAGGTAACTTAATGCTTAAAAAGAAACCCGATTTTGATTCCAGAAACTATGGGTTCCCAAAACTGCTATCGCTAATCAAAAGCATCAACCGCTTTGAAATAGACGAACGAGAAAGCGGCAAGAATAACATCAAACACATCTACGTAAGAAGAAAATAAGCACTTTACACTAGAGCACTATCACAAAGTATTCCTTAGTATAACATAAGCTATTACAAATAGTGTACCTTTCAAAAAAAGGCTATGGTAAGGAAAGTACAACAGGTAGAACAATTGTTTGAACGCTTAGAAAAAGAAGTAGCCCAATTTCAGGATAAAACTCATTTACACTGCCTAGCGGGTTGCGGTAATTGTTGCACCACACCCTCCATTGAAGCATCTCCTTTAGAATTTTTCCCCTGGGCGCACCATTTGTTTCTAAACGACTTAGCCGAACAAACGCTAGTGGATTTACAAAATAAAACCAGTGCTCTATGCCATATATTCCAACCCCTAGCACTTCTAGATAAAACAAAAGGAAGATGTTCTGATTACCCCTACCGCGGTTTAATATGCCGACTCTTCGGATACGGTGCTGCCAAGGATACGCTAGGCAAACTTCGTTTAATAACCTGTAAAATCATAAAAGAAAATCAAGCAGCTGACTATGCCAAAACGGTAAGGGCCATTAGCGCCGGAGAGTATGTGCCCATATTCTCAGATTATTACATGCAATTATCCCAAATTGATTTCGCCCTAGGCAGAACCATGCTGCCCATAAATGAAGCCCTCAAAAGAGCATTAGAAGAAGTATTGCACTACTATGCCTACCGACCGATTCCCAAAGTCCTCAAGAATAGCGCCTAAAGTAAAAATTACTGTTTCATCCATTTCTCGGTATAAACACCATTTACGGTATACACCTTAGAGAAATACAAGCCTGTAGCAAACTCAGCGACATTAATTTGAAATTCGTTGCCAGCAACAGTCAGCGTTTTAACCAACTTACCATACACATCAAACAATTCCACTTTGTCCATCGCACAATTGGCTACTATAGTTAAACTAGTAGCAGCCGGATTAGGATAGACGGTAATCGCAGCAGTAGGATAAGTAAAAATACTTGAACCCAAAGACGTAGTAGAAGCAACCCAACTGGAAGCCAAATTATTGTCTAAGGTGGTACTAACCAATTGCAAATAACTGCCATTGCCATCCGGAGCCGTTGGCCAAGGGGATGAATCAAAGTATTCAACAGTATCAATGATGTTACCAAAGGCATCGGCCAACACTAATTTTTGTGATTTATTAGACAAATTACGAGTGTATTGCCCAAAAGGAGCAAACCCATTTTGATTTTGAAATACAGTAGCATTAGCCGCTAAATACAGCGTACTATTTCCTGCCAAACTAGAATTAAACGGAAACTGATAGGTAATACCCAATTCTCTAAAGTAAAGCCCCGAAAGACTCACAGTAGCTGCTCCCGTATTTTCAATAGCTATAAACTCTTGATCATTACTCACAGGAAAATTAGTAGACGTCCCCGGATTGTAATTTATTTTAGTTATCACTAACGGCAAAGCGGTTACATTAGAACAAGCAGAATAACTCCCTAAATGAGTAGTCATCCAAGCAATTCTATTGGAGAGAAACGTTTTGATGTTGTTAATTTCCAATGGCAAATCAGGAACCGTATTCCAACGTTCGTTTTCACGCGCAGCCGCTTCACTTATTAGATCTACGGTGTTATCAATAAAAGTATTCAAAACCGTCACATTCATAGGCTGTCCGGTTTGAATTAAATCATGAAAACGATGGGACAGATAACATTTAAAAAGTGTATTAGTAAACAAATTAGTCCAAAATTTAGAACCTTCATTATCACCATTTGAAAATTGCCAAGTATCTACTTTACTTCTATCAAATCCCCAAAAAAACAAATCATTTCCCAAAGTCAAATTGAAATCCCAAATAGGTCCAGCGCGCAGCTTACCATTTCGATCTTTATGAAAATAGGTACTCAATTGGTAGCCATCAACATTAGCTGCCAATTCATTGGAAAGCATAAAATCAATAAAGGTGGGGATGTCAATCAGAGTAGGATATCCAACAGAAAGACTCGAATTATTAGCCGTTATAGCCGTTTGAAACATAGTGAATTGATTGTGAATATAACTGTCTTGCTCAACAGTTACATTTTCAGGCTTGGGTAAATCATGAATATAATCTACATTATTTCCAGCATATGGATAAGTTGTCCAAGCGACTGGATCATTCCCTGTTGTTTTGTCTGCTTTAGTTATATAACCACCTGTTAGATTTTCACCCGTAGTATCACTAGTAGTAATTTTTAAAACATTCACTCGGTTAGTGTCGGCCTTTACTTTCTCTTGTAACAGGTATAATCCCTTATAGTCCCCGTTGATAACCAACTCAAAATACTGCGTTCTAGTAGCATAATCACCCATCTGCCGCGCGGTATTGTATGCCAAATAATCTCGAATCAATGAAGGATCAAAAGCCAGTCCATTAAAAACCCAATCATTCTCTGAAGGCATGCCAAGCAAACTCACATTATTATTGCTAACATTATCGGCTAGCACGGTGGTCAATCCATACCCTTTTTTATCCAAGGCCTGGGAAGAAGAACCTCGAACCTCTATACTCAACCTTCCGCTGTAATTTAAATAAGCAGAGGTGTTGATATCGGTCATATAATTCCTTGTGCCATCCGGGTGCTTGATAATTTTCATGTTCCCCAATACCCTCGGACTATCCACTATTTCATATGGCAAAGACGTACTAGGGTCTATATCAGTAGTAATTACAATGATAGGTAAGTTGCTATCAGTAAAAGTTTGCGACTTTACAGTAAAAGCTACTAATAAAAAAAAGGCAAGCATACAGCTTTTAATGAATAGATGACTAAACGTCTTCATTGGAAATAATTTTATCAAATATACTAAAAACTAAGCATTTAAATTAAAACCATACAACCATAAGGCCTTGCTAGTAAATCAGCCAAGCTAACCTTTCTAAAAATCCAATAATCTAAGCTTCCAACAATCCAAAAAAAAAACTCCCAAGCGTTACCTTGAGAGTTGGAATCCTTATGTGTTAGACGTTCTAGTTATTGTAGAAGTATTCAGTACTAACATGGGTTGTTGCATCTGTACCCTCCATTTCAGATGAAGTTATAGGAAAATTAAAGCTATTATAAATATAAGTCGAAGTAGTAATTGCATTCTGATTAGCAGAAACAAAGCTATCCGTCAAAATGTTGTGGGTAACACCAATAGCTTCTTCAGTAATGAAGTTTAACTTATCGTACCCTGTAATGTTTTTAAAAGGATTATTTTTGGTATCATAAGTATACAATTTTGAGTAAGTATCCCCAATAGAAGCAACCTCTGTGTCGATTTGGGTTACCTCCCCATTAGAAGAATAAA
>CANFZC010000014.1 GCA_947451475.1 Flavobacteriaceae bacterium
CAGAAATGAATACGGAAAACACGGATAAAGAACCTATTGAAAACGAAACGGAAAACGTGCTTAATGAAATTGAAGCTGCTGAAGAACTGACGGTTGAGGCAAAATTGGAAGAAGAGTTAGCCAAAGAAAAGGATAAATTCCTTCGTCTTTTTGCGGAATTTGAGAATTTTAAAAAGAGAACGGCTAAAGAGCGTATGGATTTATTTAGAACTGCCAATCAGGAAGTTTTGCAAGCCTTGTTGCCTGTTTTGGATGATTTTGACAGAGCAATGGTACAGATTGCCAAATCAGAAGATGAGGTTTTGTTAAAAGGTGTGGAGTTGATTCATGAGAAATTGAAATCTACGTTGGTTTCCAAAGGTTTGGAACAAGTTGAGCTTGTAGCAGGCGATGTGTTTAATGCAGATTATGCAGAAGCCATTACCCAAATTCCGGCTCCAAGTGATGCCCTTAAAGGGAAGATAGTGGATGTTGTTGAAAAAGGATATAAATTGGGAGACAAAATAATACGTTTTCCAAAAGTGGTTATCGGTCAATAAAATAGAATTATGAGCAAAAAAGATTTTTACGAAATATTAGGCGTTTCCAAAAATGCTACAGCGGAGGAGATTAAGAAGGCCTATCGAAAAAAGGCAATTGAGTTTCATCCTGATAAAAACCCTGGGAATAAAGAAGCCGAAGAAAACTTTAAGACGGCTGCTGAAGCTTATGAGGTATTAAGTGATGCTGACAAAAAGGCTAAATATGATCAATACGGTCACGCTGCTTTTGATGGAGCGGGTGGTTTTGGAGGTGGTCACCATATGAATATGGATGATATCTTTAGTCAGTTTGGTGATATTTTTGGAGGTGCTTTTGGCGGTGGCGGATTTGGCGGCTTTGGAGGTAACTCGGGCGGTCAACGTCGTGTTAAAGGAAGTAACCTACGTATCAAAGTAAAAATGACTTTGGAAGAAATTGCCAATGGAGTAGAGAAAAAAGTAAAAGTAAAGCGCAAGGTGCAAGCACCAGGTGTAAAATATAAAACCTGTTCGACTTGTAACGGACAAGGGCAAGTGTTGCGTGTAACTAATACGATATTGGGTAGAATGCAATCGGCTACTACTTGTCATGTATGTGGCGGAACGGGTCAGACGATAGAAAGTAAACCCGCGAATGCAGATGCTCATGGTTTGCTGTTAGAAGATGAAACGGTATCGATTAAGATACCGGCTGGGGTAGTAGAAGGAATGCAACTTAAAGTATCGGGTAAAGGAAATGACGCTCCAGGTAATGGTATAGCAGGAGATTTAATAGTAGTAGTTGAAGAGCTAGAGCATGAGTTTTTAAAACGCGAAGGAGAGAACCTTCATTTTGATTTATACATAAGCATCGCTGAGGCAGCCTTGGGAGTTTCAAAAGAAATTGATGCCGTTAATGGTAAAGTAAGAATTAAACTAGAGGAGGGAATTCAATCAGGTAAAATATTACGCTTGAAAGGAAAGGGTATTCCGAGTTTAAATGGCTATGGAAATGGTGACTTATTGGTTCATGTAAATGTATGGACCCCAAAGAACTTAAGTAAGGAACAGCGACAGTTTTTTGAAAAGGTATTGACAGATGATAACTTCATTCCTAAACCTGAAAAAAGTGATAAATCTTTTTTTGAAAAAGTAAAAGATATGTTTTCATAATCTAAAAAATATTTTTATATTTGGTTATTACTTGGAAACAAGTAATTTCTTTTTCATAGCAATTTTTCCCATCCTTGTGTCACAATAAGGGTGGGTTTTTTGTTTTATTTAACACTCTATTTAGGTCAATTAGCTATTTTTACACAAATTAATAACTGGCATGAGCAATATACTCGAAGTAAACAAAGTCGTAAAACAGTATGGAGATTACACTGCGCTTAACGAAGTTTCTTTAAACGTTCCAAAAGGAAGTATCTACGGACTTCTTGGACCCAATGGCGCAGGAAAAACGTCTCTTATTCGCATCATTAATCAAATTACCATGCCTGATAGTGGTGAAATTATTTTAGATGGAGAATTGTTACATCCAAAACATGTGCAATACATTGGATATATGCCAGAGGAGCGAGGGTTGTATAAAACCATGAAAGTAGGGGAGCAATGTTTGTATTTAGCCCAGTTAAAAGGATTGACCAAAGCCGAAGCCAAAAAGGAATTGGACTATTGGTTCACCCGATTGGAGATTCAAGGTTGGTGGAATAAAAAGATACAAGAGTTGTCTAAGGGTATGGCACAAAAAATCCAGTTTGTAGTTACCGTACTGCACAAACCCAAATTACTTATACTAGATGAACCTTTCTCAGGGTTTGACCCTGTGAACGCCAATTTGATTAAAGACGAAATTATAGCATTGAATCAGCAAGGAACTTCGGTTATATTTTCTACCCATAGAATGGAGAGTGTAGAAGAGATGTGTGATCATATTGCATTGATTCATAAATCCAACAAACTTATAGAAGGTAAACTGACGGATGTAAAGAAACAATACCGTACGAACGATTATGAGGTGGGTATCCTTACCGATAATGCAGCAGGGTTGATGCAGGAATTAGCCCAAAAGTTCACATTGGTACAAACGGATTTCAAATCATTGAATGACGAATTGAAACTGCAGATTAATCTAGGTGATGCTACCTCAAATGAATTGTTGCATCTATTGGTTCAGCGTGGTCAGGTAACTCATTTTATGGAAAAAATACCTAGTGTGAACGATATTTTTATTCAGACTGTAAGCTAAACCTAAAAAGTAAAGAATTAGGATTTGAGAGCTCATGAAATTTGGTGCTCCAATCGAAAATCATATAAACTATAATGAACAAACTTTTACTAATTATCAGAAGAGAATTTATTGCCAAAGTGCGCAATAAATCATTTATTGTAATGACTTTTTTGAGTCCGCTACTGTTTGTAGCGATAGGGTGTTTTGTGGGCTATTTGAGCACTATGAAAGCCGATTTAAAGACTATTGCAATTCATGATGAAACAGGTCAGTTTGTTGGTGCATTCAAAAGTGACAAGGAATACAAATATGTTGATTTGTCCCAAGTTGATTTAAAAGTGTTAAAAGACAGTATTGTTAGAGAAAGTTATGAGGGCTTGCTCGTCATTCCGAAAGCAAAAGACAATAGTCAGTTGCAAAAGGGCATTCAATTTGTTTCTAATGACAGTCCGAGTGTCTCTTTTATCGAGGATATGGAAGAGGTAATATCTAAAAAGATTACCACAGAAAATCTTCAGAATGCAGGTTTGGATACCTTGAAAATCAATCAGGCAAAAGCTGCTGTTTCTATTAATTTGACGAAAGCTTCGGGAGAAGAGTCTTTGAAAGGATTGAATGAGATTAAAATTATTATTGGGGGAGCCTTTGGCTATTTGATAATGATGTTTATCATTTTGTATGGTAATATGGTGATGCGCAGTGTTATTGAAGAAAAGACCTCTCGTATTATAGAAGTAATCATATCCTCTGTTAAACCCTTCCAGTTGATGATGGGTAAAATCATTGGAACCTCTTTGGCGGGTATCTTGCAGTTTTTAATATGGGCCTTATTAGGATTGACGGCTATGTTTGTGTTATCGACCATGTTTGGTGTTCAAATGGGGGCTAACACAGAGATACACGGACCTGCCATGCAGGCTGCCCAACATGTATCAGGTAGTGAAGTTCAAATGTATATTAAAGAGTTGTGGAATCTTCCTATTGCTACGATACTCATCTCCTTTATCATCTATTTTATAGGAGGGTACTTTTTGTATAGTTCGTTTTATGCTTCTATTGGAGCCGCTGTGGATAACGAAACCGATTCACAGCAATTCTTATTGCCTATAATTATGCCTTTGATTTTGGGGGTTTATATAGGTTTCTTTACCGTTATGAATGATCCACATGGTACTGTGGCTACCGTATTCTCTATGATTCCATTAACGTCGCCGATAGTGATGATGATGCGTATACCGTTTGGTGTGCCTCTTTGGCAAATCATTGTTTCGATGGTCTTGTTGTTTGGAAGCTTCTTTGGCGTGGTATGGTTTGCCTCTAAAATCTATCGCGTGGGAATCTTGATGTATGGTAAAAAGCCTACTTGGAAAGAATTGATTAAGTGGATGAGATATTAGGCAAGAGTAGCTTAAGATTGCGCTAGTATTAATCTTTATAAAATCTTTATATTTTCTATTGGTTCCCTTATATTCTACTTATAATGAATGCCGTAACTTTGTCCCATACTAAGAAGCAAAGAAAATGGTCACTGTTAAAAACCAAACCCATCAATACGTTATCTGCATCCTATCGGTTGCTTTAGTTTCGTTATTGGGTTTGACTGTACGAGAGGTAATTGATTATAAAATAATCGGTTATCTACTTTTGTTTTTGGTTTCTATACTTGCCATATTTTTTGAGATTAAACCCGTACTACTTGCGGCTGTTATGAGTGCCTTGGCTTTAGACTTTCTCTTTATAAAGCCTTATTACACCCTACATATTGATAATGCAGAAGATGCCTTGTTACTCTTGTTGTTTTTTATCATAGCCTTGATTAATGCTGTGTTGACCTATAAAATTAAACGCATGCAAAAGGCCATTCATATGAAAGAGGCTAGGGCCAATACTATGAAGTTATACAATACTTTATTGGATTCGTTATCCCATGAATTGCGCACCCCAATAGCGGCTATTATTGGTTCGATAGATACATTACAGCAAAAGAATGTGAATTTATCAGACGCCAGTAAAGACAATTTATTCCATGAAATCGAAAAGGCTTCGATGAAATTAAATTATCAAGTAGAAAACCTATTGAACATGTCCCGCTTGGAATCGGGGTATATTTTACCTAAGTCGGATTGGTGTGATGTTAAAGAATTGGCTTATAATTCATGCAACCGTTTAACGGATGAGTTGAAAGATCATAAATGGGTTATTATTGCCGATGATGGTTTGCCGCTGTTCAAGCTAGATTATGGATTGATGGAGCAAATATTATATAATCTCATCTATAATGCTTCTCAATACACTCCGAAAGGCGCTAAAATCCAAATTGAAATCAAGTACGATGTAGATACTGATTACGACGCTCATATGGAAGTGATAAAGAAATGTATTATTACTATTGCCGATGACGGATATGGTTTTCCAGAAGCCGAAATTGAAAAAGCATTTGATAAATTCTACCGTTTGCAAAGTTCGAAAACAGGAGGAACTGGTTTGGGATTATCTATAGTAAAAGGATTTGTGGAAGCCCAAAATGGAACCATAAAGTTGCGTAATGCTGAGACCGGAGGCGCTGTTTTTGAAATGGTATTTGCCGTAGAATGTTTGGCTACTAATTCAGTTGAAAATGAGTAACGGTTTTTTCATATTAGTGATTGATGATGAGAGTCAGATTAGAAAACTTTTAGAGATTACTTTAGAGGCTAATGGGTATAAATTACTTTTTGCGGTTAATGCTAAAGAAGGAATTACTATGGCAGCAAGTCACCAGCCCGATATGATTTTGCTTGATTTGGGATTGCCTGATGAAGACGGGCAAGTCGTCTTGAAACAGTTGAGGGATTGGTACCATAATCCGATAATTATACTCTCAGTTAAAAGCACAGAAGAAGAAATCGTAAAAGCCTTGGACAGTGGTGCGAATGATTATCTGACTAAGCCTTTCCGTACCCAGGAGCTATTGGCCCGTATTAGAACTGCTTTGCGAGGTAATTTTAATCAGAACCAAGAGCCTATTATAGCTTTTGGACCCATCACGGTAGACTTTGTTGCTCGTGTGATTAAGTTGAATGGGGAGATGTTGAAACTTACGGCTACAGAATACAATTTGTTTACACTATTATTGAAAAATGATGGGAGGGTATTGACCCATCAATATATCTTAAAAGAAATTTGGGGCAATTCTTATGCTGATCAAACCCAATACCTCAGGGTATTTGTGGCCCAATTGCGCAAAAAGATCGAAGAAGATCCTAATCGACCTAAATACATCTTGACCGAATCGGGGGTGGGATACCGCTTCAATTCGGGGTAAAAACAAGCACTTTTTTATTGAAATAATTAGCTGTGGAGGCTTTAGTAGTCACCCACACTGGAATACTCATGTTTAAAAATTACTACCTAATAAACCTTTACTTATGAACCTTACTACTAAACAAAAAATTACAGGAATCACCCTTTTAGTCGCCTTAGGAATAATCTATGGGGACATTGGAACGAGTCCGCTTTATGTGATGAAAGCCATCATTAGTGAAAAACACCGCATTTCAGAACTCTTGGTTTATGGAGGAGTGTCTTGTGTGTTTTGGACTTTGACCTTTCAGACCACCTTTAAATATATATTTTTAACCCTATCGGCAGATAATCATGGTGAAGGGGGTGTTTTTTCGTTGTATGCTTTAGTGAAACGTTTTGGGAAAGGGCGTTTAGTGATTCCGACGATATTGGGAGCTACCACCTTATTGGCTGATGGTATTATCACTCCTCCGATTTCGGTTGCTTCGGCGGTCGAAGGATTGGGTGCTGTCATCCCGGATATCCCTACGATACCCATAGTTATTGTCATCTTATCGGGCTTGTTTATCTTTCAACGTTTTGGTACCCAAAAAGTAGGATCCATCTTTGGACCTGCCATGTTGATTTGGTTTACGATGTTGTTAGTGTTGGGAGTTTCTCAAATTATACATCATCCAGGCATCTTGAAAGCATTGAATCCAATGTATGCATACGAATTGCTAACGCAGTATCCACATGGGTTCTGGTTGCTGGGTGCCGTGTTTTTATGTACTACGGGAGCGGAGGCCTTGTATTCTGATTTAGGGCATTGTGGCAAGGAAAATATTAGAATTACTTGGGTCTTTGTAAAAATAAGTTTGGTTGTCAATTATTTGGGGCAATCGGCTTGGCTGATGGCGCATCAAGGGCAATTGCTTGAAGGTAGAAATCCGTTTTATGCGATAATGCCAAGTTGGTTTTTACTGATAGGAGTAGTCATTTCAACCTTTGCCACTATCATAGCATCACAAGCCTTAATTAGCGGTTCGTTTACCTTAATTAACGAGGCTATTTCTTTAAACTTTTGGCCGAGAGTAACCTTGAAAAACCCTACCAATTTGAAAGGACAAATTTATATTCCTTCGATTAATAGCATCCTTTGGTTTGGTTGTATATTGATGATTTTATACTTCAAAAACTCCACTAATATGGAGGCGGCTTATGGTTTTTCAATTACAATTGCGATGATGATGACGACGGTATTGTTAGCCTATTATTTACTATACATCAAGAAAGTTAGAGTCACTTTTGTGATGATTATTTTGGTAGTATTTGCCATTATAGAAGTGTCCTTCTTCATTGCCAATGTTTCAAAAATTAAGGAGCGATGGATGTTCTTGTTTTTTGAGTTGTTCATTTTTATGGTGATGTATGTTTGGTATTACTCCCGTAAAATCAACAACCGCTTCTTGCGATTTACTAATTTGATGGAACAAACCCAAACACTGGCAGCGTTAAGTGAAGATGATGCCATTCCGAAATATGCTACCCATTTGATTTACTTATCGAAAGCGGATAAAACCTATGAGATCGAAGAGAAAATCATTAAATCTATTTTTGCTAAAAAGCCTAAACGAGCGGATGTATATTGGTTTTTCCACATTAATCGCACGAACGAACCCTTTACATTGAATTATGAAGTAGTTGAATTATTGGATGACAAAGTCATTAAAATTATTTTGAATATTGGCTTTAGAGTGCAGCCTAAAGTAGAGTTGTATTTCAAGAAAATTGTACAGGATTTGGTTAACCAAAAGCAATTGAATTTACATATACGTCCGGATGGTTCTACGAAATATAATGCAGAGCCCGATTTTAAATTTGTAATTATAGAAAAGTTTATCTCGGTAGAAAATGAATTTGCCTTTAAAGAAGGATGGATGTTGACCACCTACTTTTGGCTAAAGAAATTATCACTCTCTGATGAAAAAGCCTTTGGTTTGGATAAAAGTGATGTCTCTATTGAGGAATACCCGATGGTTTATTCACCCGTTAGTAACTTAGAATTAAATAGAAAATAAAAATGAAATACTTATTGATTACCGTTACCTTATTTACAGGCTTAAATGGTTTTGCACAGCAAGATACGATTAAAGAAAAGATTCCTTTTGATGGCATGGACATGACTTGGCAAAATGGATCAGACCGAAGAACAGCTCCGCCAGTCTTGGCAAGTAAATATTTTACAGGGAGTGTGATGTTGGATGTGAATTATACCCATTCTTTTAATAATCCGAATGACAATACCGTTGTGGGTTCGACGGCTTTGGCTCGAAATAATGAGTTTCAGGTTTCTAGTGCTAATTTGGGTGGCGATTTTAATTATGAGGGAGCACGTGGTAGAATCATGATGCAATTTGGAACCCGTTCTACGGTAGTGCCTCGAAATGATTTTAGTGTTTATCGAGGACAGTATCAATTGGATAACGTCTATCGTTACCTGTCAGAGGCGTATGCGGGTTATCATTTTAATACTTGGTATGGGATAAATGTCGACGCGGGGATGTTTATGTCTTATATAGGATTGAACTCTTATTATCAAGTGGAAAATTGGGAATACCAAGCCTCGTTTACCTCTGATAATACCCCTTGGTATTTTAACGGGTTGCGTGTTCAGATGTTTCCAACCAAGCATTTGAAAGTAGAGGCGTGGTTGATTAACGGTTGGCAAAGTTATGGAAAGTTCAATAACATGCCTGGGCTAGGCGGTAATGTTACTTGGTGCCCGAATGAGGCTGTTAAATTATTGACGAATGATTATTATGGCACGGATGCTGCGGGGCTAAAAAACCGTATACGTTTCCATTCTGATAACAGTTTGCTGGTGCGTTATTTTAACCAACCCACTGCTAAAGGCATTAGTAAGGCTGCGTTTTCGAGTACGTTTGATCTTGGTTTTGAAAGCGGCGATGGAGTAGGAGGCTTTAATGGTACTGCTACGAACCCATCACAATATTTCTTGAGTGGTATGGTTTATAACCGAGTATGGTTTAATAAAAACAAAATGGCTTGGACGATAGGAGGCGGTTATATGACCAATCCGGGGCGTTATTTGGTTTTGTATCCGACGGGAGATGCTAGTCCGCTACCGAACCCAAGCAATCCGACACAAACCCAAGGAACGCATCCTTTTAGTGCCAATCCTGGAGATGAATTTAAAGGGTGGGATTGTTCTACTAATTTTGATTTCATGCCTAATCAGAGCATTACCTTTAGAGCAGAGTTTGTTCATAGAGAATCTAGCGTTCCCTATTTTGCTGGTAGTGGCGGCGTAACTTCACCTACAGGCTATACGACGACCCCTTTGCCTAGTGATTGGAAGCCCGATTTAGTAAAAATGGAAAACCGTATTGTATTTGCGGTCTTGTTTAGAATATAACCCTATAGTATAAATAAAAAAGCGAAAGTCTCTAAGTATAGAAACCTTCGCTTTTTTATTTTACTTCTTTACGATGAACCTAAGGTAAGGGTATTATACTTTAATTACTTATGTTTAGTGTGCTATAATAATCTTTTTGACTACAAAGGCATTTTGAGCGTTTTCTATTTTACAGAAGTAGATGCCACTGTTGATTCCTTCTACATTCACGGAAAGCTCGATTGAGTTTATGGCTCGTTCAAAGATTATTTTTCCGGATACATCCCATAGTTCTATCTTTTTAAGAGTTTCGTTGGTTGTATTTATGTTTAGTACGGTGTTTGCAGGATTGGGTTGTATTAAAGCATTAAAAGTAAGAGGATGTGAAGTGTTTAGGGCGCAAGTACTTGGGTCCCCCGGCATATTATCATCTAGCCAAGCGATACGGGTTGCAATCCAACTTTTGAATTTAGCCACTTGGCCTGCAAACGTATTGGGGTCGGGGTCCATTTCTGGGGTACCTGTAGGGATTCCTAAGTTACTCCATTTGTCAAAATGCCTTGCTTGCGCTTGTTCTAAGTAGGCCGCCGTTTCGTCTATATAAGTAAAGATATAGGGTAGGCTTAAGGTAGTGGTGCGGAGTGTATTCCAGCGGCAGCGAATATCATTTTGGAAGTTGGGGTCTTGCAATAAACGCACGTACCAACCAGGAGAATTTACATCGGGGTAGCAGTCGTTTACTTGGTAGGCCCAACCAGAGCCATCTGTGGCTGCAAAAATCGAGCATTCATTGATGTTTTTCCAAGCCCAATCAAAATCCCAAACGGGGCCTGCTTTTAACTTTGCCATAGCGGTAGTAGAATCTTTGTCTTTGTGGAAATAGCTGCTTTTTTTAAAACCATCATTATTTCTTGAGAGTTCGTTGATGATGAAGTAATCTAAAAAAGAAGTTTCACTGAGGTATTTTTTATAGCCTATAGTAGGGTCGGCAAAATCAGGGCTATATAAGGCTGTTTCAAATTGGTCTACAAAATCTTGGATATAGGTCTTTTGTTCGGATGTAATGACGTCTGGTCTAGGGTATTGATAAGCCAATCCCACGGCAAAATCTGGGTGGTCTATCGGGTTGTGATTGAGTTGCCAACCGATTGTTGTATCCCAATAATCATTTTTGATGATGTAGCCTCCCGTTAAATCTATTCCTGTATTCTCTGTGGGTTCTAATTTGGCAATATTCACTCGGTTGTTATCTCTTTTGATGGTTTCGTTTAGTAAATAGATCCCTTGGTAGCTGCCGTTTACCACTACTTCACAATGTTTGTTTCGGGTAGCGTAGTGTCCCATTTCGCTAAAAAGTTTGTAGGCCAATTGGTTGCGCATGAATACTTTGTCATTGTAATTGGCCACTAGCGCCCAGTCGTGTTCGACGGGCATGCCTAATAAGGATACATTGTTTTCGGTACTGTCGGCATTAAGCGTCGTTATTTTATAGGGTTTTTGGGGGAGCGATTGGGAATAATTACCTCTTAATTCGATGCTGATGTTGCCATTGTAATTATTGGGTGTGTCGGTGGTGTAGTTGATGGCTCCTGTGCCATTGTCTATGATTTTCATGGTACCAACTATGGCAGGTTCGTCTAGTATGGTACTGTCAGTATTGATTATCACAATCGGTAAATTAGAAGATGTAAATGCGAATGGTATGCTGGCATTGGTTCCAAATGTGAGACTCCAATCTAGTAAAGTTCCTTCGTCTTGACCAAACACGTCTACCATCCGAAGGATCCAAACCCCATTTCCATTTTGGCCATTGTTAAGGTTGCCGAGGGATTCTTCGGGTTTGAAGGTGCCTGAAAAAGGAGCAGTATTGTTATTGATTAGATTGGTTGAGGATTGCGAAAGGCAAGTATTGGTGAAATTATCTTGGTCTCCACCTACGCCTGCAAAAAGGGTAATAGAGGTGCCGTCGGGAGCGATTAGTGTCGCTTTTAGATCGGAATCCCAAGTGTGATTGATGTTGAAGCATATCTGTACTAATCCCATATTAGCATCAAGGGTTGCTTGACTTAAACCATTTACTGTTAGCGGGAAATCTATATTTTGTTGGTTATCAGTTATCACTCCGCCGGTACCATTAAACGTTTGCGAAAAACTGAGACAAGTCCATGTGATTGCTACAATTAGGAATATTTTTTTCATACTTAAGAATTTAGGAAAACAGCAGCGCTAACAATCGGCCATATTAACAGCTACTGCGAGACCTCCTTCGGAGGTTTCTTTGTATTTGGAGTTCATGTCTTTGGCGGTTTGCCACATGGTATCGATGACTTTATCTAGGGGTACTTTGGCGTTCTTGGCATCGGTTTCTAGGGCTAGTTCGGCGGCATTGATGGCTTTGATGGCTCCCATCGTGTTACGCTCGATGCATGGAATTTGGACTAACCCCCCTATAGGGTCGCAAGTTAATCCTAAGTGGTGTTCCATGGCAATTTCTGCGGCCATTAGCACTTGGTCTGGCGTACCGCCCATGACTTCGCATAAAGCTGCTGCTGCCATAGCAGAGGAAACCCCTATTTCGGCTTGACAACCACCCATAGCGGCTGAAATGGTAGATCCTTTTTTGAAGATGCTACCTATTTCACCAGCGACCATTAGGAATTGTTTTATTTGAGCTTCGTGGGCTTGGTGGTTTTCTATGACCATATAGTACATTAATACGGCTGGTATTACACCGGCACTTCCGTTGGTCGGCGCCGTAACTACGCGGCCTAGTGCGGCATTAACTTCGTTGGTTGCCAAGGCAAAGCAGCTTACCCATTTTAGGATTTGGCGGAACTTTACTTCGGTTTTGCGTATGGTTTCTAGCCATTCTTGGGGATTGGAGTAATTGGCTAAGCCGATTAGACCTTGGTGCATGTCAAAGGCGCGGCGGCGCACGTTTAGTCCGCCAGGTAGGATGCCTTCTGAATGGCAACCTATGTACATGCATTCTAGCATGGTATGCCAGATGCGCATTAGTTCGCTATGCACTTCTGCTTCAGAACGCATAGCGATTTCATTGGCGAATACAATTTCGGAAATGGATTTATTTTCTTGGATGGTATAGGCTAGGAGTTCGGCTGCGTTTTGTATTTGGAACGGGAAGGCACATTTGATTTGCAGTTTCTTTTTGGCATTGATTCGTTCTTCTTTTACAACAAAACCGCCACCGATAGAGTAGAAGGTGCCTACATACTCACTCCCGTTGCTTATATAGGCAGTGAATGTCATTCCGTTAGCATGAAACGGCAGAAAGTTTTTATTGAAAACGATGTCGGTTTCTGGGTTAAACGGAATCGTAAGTACATTGGCCAGGTTGATTTGGTGCGTTGTTTTGATGGCTTTTACGATACCATCGATATCTTGTACAGGGATGTATTCTGGGTCTTGACCGCTTAGTCCGAGTAGTACGGCATAATCTGTGGCGTGACCTTTACCAGTTAAGGATAGGGAGCCGTATAGATTCACTTTTATACTTGCTACTTGGGCTAATAAGTTTTCATCTTTTAGTTCGTTTAAAAAGCGTTCAGCGGCACGCCAAGGGCCAAGGGTGTGGGAGCTTGAGGGTCCCACTCCAATTTTGAGCATATCAAAAACGGAAATGCATTCTTCCATAGGTACTATATCGATTTAGTGAAGCAAATATAGCTAATTAGGCATTAGCAATAGGGGGTTAAATGTTAAAGGTTGGGGGGCTGTTATTTAGTAAAGAATTCCCCAATGTGCCAGAGGATACCGGAGGGGTCATGGACGAAGCACTCTTTTCCCCATTCATAGGTTTGAATTGGAACGACTCTAACGGTTTCGTAACGAGCGGTTAAGTTTAGAGCGGCTAGTTGGTTATAATACTCGGTTACGTTGGGCACTTCCAGGAATACCATGGTGTTGTTAATCCAGTCTTTAACATAGGCGTCTTGGAGGTAGAAGCCGAAGTTACCTGCTTTAAAGTAGGACAGGTTGGGAGACAGTACTACTTCTTCAAAACCCCAGTCGGCATAAAACTGGCGCGAAAGGTTAAAGTGGGTTGCCCCTACGAAGGGTCGGATGGAGGTAATGGCTTGAGTCATGGTAAACGATTATTTTTTCTCTTGGTATAGTTTGAGTAAAAGTAGCGCAAGGCTGGGGTCTACATTGTTGATTTTTCCAGTATTGATGCTTACCCCTACACCGTTGGGGTACATTGCGTAGTCGGCATTGTTTAGTCCGACGCCTGAGAAGCTTAGAAAGGAGCAGTCCTCTTCTGCTTTGCCCTTGATCCAGTAGGTCATTCCGGTGAATCCCCCTTTATTGATTTTGTATGCTGTGCCGTCATTGAGGTTGTAGGAGGCAAACTCCCCCGATGCGATACTGTACTTTGTTCCGTTGATTTTATAGCTTTGTGTTTTGTGTGAGGTTAGGTCGTCATAGCCAAAGATATACACGGTGTTTTGTGGAAGGAAGCCTTTGTTGGCTACAAAAAGTTCTTCGGTGGCGTAGTAGGTGGAGAGTATTAATTCTCCATTGGTGCGGTCTAGTTTGTTAAATTGATCTAGGCGGAAAGCATTGGCGCCCATTTCTTGCGCTTTATTTTTGATGAAATAGTATAAATAAGAGGTGTTTTTTAGGCTGCCGGTAGCTTTTATTTGGGCTACAAAGACTGCTTTTGCTATGTTGGTGCTGTCGCTTAGGTATATAAAGTCTTGGTGTTGGGTTTTAAGGAGCGTATTGCTTTGAGAAAGTACTTGGACTTGTTGCCCGAAGCTTAGGCTTGAATAGGCTATTACAATGAAGCGTAGGATGGATTTCATAGGGATGACTACAAGGTGCAAATTTAAAGCACTAAAATAGCAAATTCGACTAGAACGAGTAAGAATAAGGTATTTTAATTTGTAACGGGAAACTTAATGGTGACGTTTGTTCCTTCATTGAGTTGGCTTTCCATGCTTATTTCGCCACCCATGACTTCGACTTGGTATTTGGAGATAAACAGGCCGATACCTTTAGCATCCTTATTGGTACTGAAGGTTTTGTACATACCGAAAAGGTCTTTGCCGTGTTTTTTTAAATCAATGCCAATTCCGTTGTCTTTTAGGGTCAGGATTAGGGTGTTGTTTTCTTCGACGCAGTTGATTTCAATAAGGGGTGTTCTATCGGGGTGGCTGTATTTGATAGCATTGGATAATATATTGTGCAGGATACTTTCAATATAGGCTGGATTGGCAAAAAGAGCTGTGTTTACGGGTATCTTGTTAAGGATAATGCCCTCTTTTATGTCCATTTGTATTTGAAGTGACTGGGTAGTTTTATCTGCATAATTGTGTAAATACACCTTTTCATAGGTAAGCGATGCTTGGTTTTGTGCCGCTACAATTTCGTTAAGATGGCTAATGGTTTCACTGAAGCGATCTGATAGGCGAAATAGGAAGCCCAATAATTTCACTTTTTCTTCTTCCTTGATATCATTTTCTTTTAACACGTCAACTATAGAAGAAAGTCCATCCGAATAAGATTTTAGGTTGTGTGTTATGGCATTGGAGAAATTAAGTAACATCTGGTTTTGATTCAGATACACTTGATTGGATTTTACCAATTTCTTTTCAGATATTTTGAGTACGGATATGTCGGTTACATAAGTGTGAAAACCGATTATTTCATTATCCACTTTATCAGGATGGTAGTTGATTAGGGCATATCGAATCACGCCCATTGGTGATTTAATTTCACGTTCGAAGGTCTGGGATTTTCCTTCTAATACTCCTATAATATGAGGTTCGTTTAACGGATATATTGGACCTAACAAATCATGTAAGGTCATTTTGTTGATCATTTCGTCTGGTGTTCTTCCAAACCATTCTAGATAGGCTTTATTGGCAAACCTACAAATTTGGTTTTTATCCCAGTATGATAGCATGGCTGGCACCTGCTCGGCTAGTTTACTGGATAAATGATTCGGGATTTTTACATCATCAGGCATCGTCAAAAAAAACTAAAAATAAGCACTACAAGGTCGTGAATTATTCTAATTTTCAATGTTTTAAGATGCTCTATTTTTATTTTTTATGATATATTTAAGAAATGTTTATTTAGTTAGGTACTATTGTTGGGTTAACTGTTAAAAACATGCTTAATTGTCTGATTGTTATCGTTTTTGCAGTCTTATTTGACGAGGCTTCACTTAAACAAAACAAACTTTTTTTGGTGTAGGGTTTTAAAACTTGAATTTGTATTTTTGGAATTCCAATTACTACCTTTATGAAACTAGTACTTTCTCCGGCTAAATCCCTTAATTATGAAACGGCAGTGCCCACTACATTGTACACTGAGCCTTTGTTTTTGAAGCAGGCTAGCACTATCCAAAAAAACTTAAAAAAGAAAAAGCCGAAGGTATTGGCGGAGTTGATGGATATTTCGGATAAGCTGGCCGAACTCAACTGGCAGCGCAACCAGGAATGGTGTACACCGTTTACCCCTGATAATGCCCGCCAAGCTATTTATGCTTTTGACGGAGAGGTATACACGGGTTTGGATGCTTACAGTTTGACGCCTGAGCAAATCACCCTACTTCAAGACAAGGTACGTATACTTTCAGGTTTGTATGGGGTTTTGAAACCGCTGGATTTGATGCAAGCGTATCGATTGGAAATGGGGACTTCACTTCCTGTAGGTACCCATAAAAACTTATATGCGTTTTGGAAAAAGACGGTAACGAAAGCTTTGAATGACGAGCTTACGAAAGGCGAACTGTTCATCAATTTGGCTAGCAACGAATACTTTAGTGTGGTAGATGTAAAGACCTTGAAAGTACCTGTGATCACTCCGGAGTTCCGAGATTACAAAGATGGGAAGCTCAAGATGATTAGCTTTTTTGCCAAAAAGGCACGAGGGATGATGGTTCGGTATATCGTGGATACCCAAGCAGAAACCATTGAAGACTTGAAAGGGTTTAACTATGAGGGGTATGGTTTTGATGCCAATTTGAGTAAAGGGAATACTTTGGTTTTTACTAGGTGATTTTGGTTTAAAGTTTAAAGTTAGAAGGAGTCTATTATCTATCAGTCTATTCTCTACTATCCTTTACCATTACAAATTCAAGACCGTAGTTTTTCCTGCGGGAGCTTTGAAGACTTTGTTGTTGATTTTGAAGTAGACGTCAAGGGCGCTATTGTTTGTAACTGTGGATTTGTTGATGGCGAACTTTAGGTTTTTGAAGGCGTTAAGGTAATCCACGATATGGATTTGGGTATCATAATAGATAGCGGGGTTGTTGGCTAAAAGTGTAAAGAACTTTTCGGTTTCGTTCCATTTGGTTGTGTCGTTGTTCATTTCCCAACTGTGTCCCCAAATGTCTAGGAGGGCCAGTTCTTTGGTTTTAAGAAAATCATCAATTACCTTATAAAAATGCGCTAGTTCTTGGGCATCTTTCTCGGGTTGGTTAGTTTCCCAGTAGGCTTTGGCGAATTGGTGCAGGGTAGGATGCCATCGTAGGTATTCTTTTGGGATTTCAAATTTGTAGCTGTCTCCGACGGTACGCGCGTATTCAATACCTAGACCATCCATTGCTTCAATCACTTCATCATTTGTATTCCCAAAAGGATAGGCCATACCTCGCACGGGATATCCCACTAAGCGCTCAAGCTCTTTGCGATCTTCTACAATTTCGTTAATGACGTCTATTTTGGATTGGTCTACTAAGTTGGGATGATTCGCCGAATGCACGGAAACTTCATGTCCGGCGAACAGCGTGCTGATTTCCTCTTTATTCAAGTAGGTTGGTGTACTGAGTTTGTTTGAGTTTAGGTGAAAGGTTCCTATAAGATGGTACTTATTCATGAGTTTGACGAGTTGGCGGTCTTCGGTGCGGCCATCGTCGTAGCTTAAAATCAAGGCCTTAGTTTTACCTTCTGGAAAAAGCATTTCAATTCTCAAGGCGCTGTAGGCAATCGAGGGGTTATTTTGGGCGGTACAACAAAGACTTAAAAACAGTACAAGGGATATGAAGGTTGGTTTCATAGGGATATTGGTTTGCTAGGGGGAATATAAATAATTTTTTAGATTATTTGTTAAGGTTGTGTAGAAATTACAATTGTAAAATTCCAAATTCCAAAGTCGGCTGCCTCTTGGCTGAATGCATCGGGTATTGTTGTTAAACCTGTCAGGTTTTGGAAACCTGACAGGTTTGGAATACTATTGAAGTAAAGTCTACCTAAAGGTATAGTAAGCTTTAAGTAAACTCTATATAAACTCTGAGTAAACTCTATAGGATTTTAGATTGATGATTTTTGAGTGTTGATTGCGGAGTTTTTATCGTTTTAGAGAAGGCATAAAAAAAGCTCCCATTGGGAGCTTTTTTTATTTTAGGTAGATGTATTCTTGATATTCCATGCTGGTTTCTCGGGTTACTTTTCGCTGGTCGCGGGCTAGTTCTCTCATGGCCTCGACGCCTTTGCGTGCGCAGCGCTTTACTTTGGTCAGGCGGGTGGAAAACTCGGCTAGCTTCTTGGCATCTTCCGGGCTGAGTTTTGGTTTTATTTCTTCTAATAAGTTGGTGAACTCATGCACGATTTCGCTGTTTTGTTCGTAATCGTCTTTTAATTCCCCTAGTAATTCGTCGATTTCTTTGCTGATTTCCTTGCAGTGGTCTTCGCTTTTCTTGTGCAAGTCTTCGATGATTTTCTTTTCTCTATTGCCAAAAAGTCCCATTGATAAATTGTTAAGGTTGGATATTGTTCCAACGCAATTCACTCAAATTTAAGGAAATAAAGTGGAATAATTGCTAAAGTGTTAATAACTTAATGGTTCCTTAATGCATGGCTTCACTTAGGTCTACTTTCTTTTTTCCTTTTTTAACCAGTAGGATGAAGGGGATGCAAAAGAGGAATAGTAGGCCTAGGTAGAGGAAAATGTCCATATAGGATAAGACAGTGCTTTGCTTGGTTACGCCAAAGTCTAGGATTTTGTAGGCTTTTTGAAGCGCTAGTTCCGGACTGAATCCTTTGGCCATGAAACCTCTTTGGAGTGCGTTGATTCGGTTTTGCACATTCACCTTTGTAGGGTCAAGGTGGGCGATGAGGTTGACTCTATGGGCTTGGCTGAAACGGGCGATCAAGGTAGTGATGATGGCGATACCGAAGGAACCTCCCAGTTGGCGCATCATCCCTGTAAAGGCGGCACCTTCCCCTATACTCTTACCTTTTAGGGCGGATAGCGAAAGGGTGGTTATGGGCACGAAAAGCAACCCTAAACCTAGTCCGCGTACGATTAACGGCCAGAACATGTGTTCGGAACCCGTGTCGGGCGTCATGATGTTATGCATCCAGTAGGTGAATATGAAGAAAGCTAGAAAGCCCATGGCTACGAGGTAGGTTTGTGGCACACCGCGTTGGATTAATTTTCCAATCATGGGCATCATGAAGGCTACGGTGATGGATGAAGGCACTAGAAGAAGGCCGGCATCGGTTGCGGTCCATCCTAAAATAGATTGGGTATAGATGGGCACGATAAAGGTTGTTCCGTACAGACCGAATCCCATGATGAAGCTCATGACGACGCCCACTTTCAGATTGCTGTCTTTGAGGACGCTTAGATTCACTATTGGGTGTTTATAGGTGAGTTCGCGCCAGATGAAGAAGAACAGACCCATAAAGCTGATGATGGACAGTCTGACAATCCAATCATCGTTGAACCAATCGTCTTGTTGACCGTGCTCAAGGATGTATTGTAGGGAGCCAATGAAGGCGGCTAGCAGGAGGATTCCCAGCCAGTCCACTTGGTTAGCTTTTAGTTTTTCGCCGTATTTCGGACTTCTAACAAAGGTAAGTGTTAGCAGGGTCGCTACGATACCGATGGGTAGGTTGATGTAAAAGATGTAGGGCCAGGAGAAGTTGTCTACCAGGTAGCCTCCTAGTGGCGGACCGAGAGTAGGGCCTACAATCACCCCCATACCGTAGATGGCTTGTGCCGTGCCGCGTTTTTCTATAGGGTAGCTTTCGGTGATGATGGTTTGCGCGGTTACTAATAGGGCACCACCTCCAAGTCCTTGGATGAAACGGAAGGCTACTAATTCCCAGATGTTGTCAGCATTTCCACACATGAAAGAGGCTACGGTGAAGATGATGATGGAAGCGGCAAAGTAGTTTCGGCGGCCGAACTGTTGCGATAGCCAACTGGTCATAGGGATTACGATTACGTTGGCGATAGCGTAGGCGGTGATGACCCAGGCCACATCGGTGAGGGAGGCACCAAGACTACCGCGCATATTGTTGAGCGCCACATTGACAATGGTGGTGTCTACGATCTCCAGCAGGGCACAAAGCACAGCGGTGATGGTGATGATGGTGCGGCGGAAACCGTATTCTACTAAGTCTTCTTGGACCATAGTTCTTATTTTTTTATTCTATAAACGATTGAAATTCCAATGAAAAAATTCCAAATTCCAATTTTCAAATTACTTTAGTATTACATCTACGTCTACGTTCATACCGGAGCGTAGTAGTTTTACTTTTTCTTTATCGTTGTTTTCGGTAAAGTTGATTCTGATGGGTAAACGTTGTACTGTTTTCACAAAGTTTCCGCTGGCGTTGTCTGGGGGTAAAAGAGAAAATTTAGAGCCTGTTGCTGGGGAGAAAGAATGCACTTCACCTTCGAATTCGTCGCCAGGGAAGGCATCGATTTTGAGTTTTACTTTTTGACCTTCACGCATTTTGTTGAGTTGGGTTTCTTTGAAATTGGCCACTACCCATACATCGTTGTTGTTGATTAAGTAGAACACGGATTGTCCCGGTTGCACTAATTGTCCCGGTTGTAGGTCTACGGTAGACACTTGCCCGTCAATCGAAGCCGTCACCACAGTATAGCCTAGGTTTAAGTTGGCCGCATCCAATGCCGCTTGTGCTTTTTTCACATTGGCTGCAGCTACTAATACCTGTTTGTTACTCACATTGGTGCGAGCAGACGCTACGGTTCTTTGAAAGGCAGACGCTTTTTGTTGGTCCTGGAGGATTTGCAATTGGCTTTGCGCTTCTTGTTTGGCCGCTTCCGCTTGTTCGAATTGCTGTTTTGTAATCGAGTGATTTTTGTATAGATTGTTGTATCGCTCGAAGTCGGCCGCCGCTCTTCTCAAGCGTATTTTGGCGGTTTCTATACTGCCTGAAGCCGATTGTACATTGGCATCAGAAACAGAAACGTTGGCTTGTGCGGTACCCGTATCGGCTTTGGCTACTTCTAGGTTGTTTTCGGCTGCTGCTAGATTGGCTTTGGCTTCTTCGACTTTCACTATGTAATCGTTATGATCAATTACGAAAAGGGTGTCCCCTTTTTTAACCACATCATTGTCTTTTACGAAAACTTTGGTAATATATCCGCCTACACGTGGTATGATGGGATTCATTTTTTTGGCTACTTGCGCATCATCGGTCGTTTCGTGGGAAAGGGAATGGATGTATTTGTATCCGCCGTAGGTTATACCCACCGTTAGTAAAACGATGAAGATTAGGGTGAATTTTTTATTGGTTTTTTTATTTTCCATGATGTTTGCCTTTTTTAGTTTTGATTGATGCTTAAAGAGTTGATTAATTTACCGTTGGCGAATTGTAGTTCGTAGTATTTCTGAGCGATATCTGCTTTAGAAAGCGCTTGGTTGATTTTGGCCTGGAGTTGTTGGTTGTCGGCTTCTAGTAAGTCGGTTGTATCCGCAAGGCTGTTGTCGTATTTGTCTTTTAGGATGCGGTAGTTCTCTGTGGCTTGTTCCAGTGCTTTTTCGTATACGGCGCTTTGTTTGAGCGAAAGTGTATAATTTTCTTTGGCTTGAAAGGCCTCTTCTTTTATTTGGTCGTTTAGTAGTGCGACTTCCACTTCGGTTTCTTTGGCTTTGCTTTGTGCTAGTTTGACCTGCTTGCTGTTTTTGAAGATGCTGGCTAAGTCATAGGAAACACCTACGCCTACGTTCATGGCATTGGTCACGGTTAGCACGTTGTTTAGGTCAAAGGCGATGTAGCCACCCGTTAAAGAAAGTGAAGGGTAGTAGTTGCCTTTGGCTATTTTGATGCTACTTTCGGCTGCTGCTTTGCGCAGTTCCATCGCTTTTAGATCGTTTCGTTCGCCTGCGGCAGTATTGCTAAGATTGCTTTGCATATCCCTTTTGATGGCTTCAATGTCGATTTCGACGGTAGTCGTCTCGGGTAATTTTAATAGCGTTGTTAAGCGATAGTTTGCGATGGCGGTATTTTTCTTGGCATTGTCTAGCGACAATTGTATGTTGGATTCTTGCAATTGCGCTTTTAGTAAATCATTGCGGGCGATTAGGCCGTTTTCCTCCATGGCCTTGAAGTCTTTTACCCGTTGGGTTGCCGTTTTGAGGTTATCTTCAATTAGGTCGGTTAGCTGCTGAGCCTTGTAAAGCGAAGAGAACAAAGTAATCACTTGTAGTCCTATTTCTTCTTTAGAATGCTTTTCTGCAAACGTTTCTGCCTGATACATACTTGTAGATGCCTCAATACTGTTTTTAAGCTTAAAACCATTAAAAACCGGCATGGTCATATTTACTTGACCTAACACCAGTTGGTCAATTTTTAGCGGAGCGGCATTTGAGCCACTGCCTGAGGAACTGTTGGATTGCAGGTTGGAATCCACATGGGCACTAGAGAGGCGTAGGTATTGTCCGGACGCCTTGAGACTAGGGTACTGGTTGTTTTTGGTTGTTTCTAGTTCGAGTTGGGAAGTCGTTACCTTGGTTTTGGCCAATGCAGCTTGTTCGCTATTGGTTACGGCCATCTCAACGGCTTCCTTGAGTGTTAGTAGTTTTTTGTCTTGTGCTTGGCTGTGGGTACTGGCCAAGAGGAGTAGGGGGATGAGTAACAGGTTAAATCTCTTCATAGACTAGCAATGCTTTGATGGTTTTTTGAATATGTTGGGTGAGGGTGGTGGCGATGTAATGATTATAGGCCTCCTCGGTATTTAGGTTTAGGATGTTCAGGTATAGGGGTTTGTTCATATGGAACTGGAAGTAGGTACCCATGATTATGGGTGGCAGTAGGTCGACGTTGATGTCTTTTTGGAAAGCGCCCGAGTCTTGGCCTTCTTTTATTATATTTTTGAAGGTGTCTAGATTGCTGCGTTTCATTTCGGTGAAGCTATCAAAGTTGATTTCTCTTTTTTTGGTTGAAAATTCAAAATGGACAATTTGATAGATGCAACGGTTTTTATTGATGCGACTAATGTAGAGTTCGATGAGTTTGTCTACTTTTTCAAACGGGGGTAGGTTTTCATTGTAGATGCTTTCGAGTTGCAAACGCATGTCGGCTATTCTATTTACGACGATGGCTTCTAGTAATTTTACTTTGGAGCCAAAGTAGTAGGATATCATAGCGATATTGATGTTGGCTTTCTTGGCGATGTCCCTTATTGAAGTACCGTCAAATCCTTCTTCGGCAAACAGCTGTTCGGCTACTTGCAGAATTTCAATTTGCTTTTCGTTGAATTCGGTCATACTAGTGGTTGTTATTAAACGGGTACAAAGTTAAACAATTGTTTAAATTAAACGATTGTTTAAATTGCATTTAACAGTTATTTAATAGGGTAAAAGGGTATAGATATATTCTATAGTAAGTAGTTAAATTGCTTTAAATTATATACTTGTGCTATTTTACATCAAGTAAAATTATAAATTAAAATAAGGTAATTATGCTTCGAGCCAATTCTTTAAAATGGTCATTCCTTGTGGCGTTAAGATGCTTTCGGGATGAAATTGCACCCCTTTGACGTCATAGTTTTGGTGTCGGATCGACATGATATGGCCGTCTTCGTTTAGGGAAGTTATTACTAGTTCGTTACTGATGCTTTGCGGGTTGATGACCCAAGAATGGTAGTGTCCTGCTTCGAAAGGAGATTCGATGTTATAAAAAAGAGCGTCTGTATTATCCTTTATGGTGACTTTAGAAGAAACGCCATGAAGTACTGGTTTTAAGTTGGTTAAAGGTGAGTTAAAAACTTCAGCTATGGCTTGTAGGCCGAGACAAATGCCCAGTATGCTTTTAGAAGAAGCATAAGTTCTAATGGTTTCTTTTAGCAATCCGGCGTCAGTAGGTAATCCAGGTCCGGGAGACAGCAGTATTTTGCTGTAGGGCTTTAGATCGTCTAGTTCAAATTCGTCGTTTCGGTATACTACTACCGTTGCATTTAGCAATTCTAGGTAGTGAACTAGGTTATAGGTAAAGCTATCATAGTTGTCAATAACGGCTATTGTAATCATGTTGAAACGGGAATTGGAATTGCAAAGATGGCTAATTTTTTAAAACAAAAGACCCCGAAAATTTCTTTTCGGGGTCTTTCTTTTCATAGCAATTGTTCCCAAGAATTAGAACTGTAGGTTAACAGTTAAATCGAAATCATCGTTGATTGTTTTGTCGCCAAGGTTATCAAAGAAGCTACCAGAACCATATTTTATACCATATTTGGTTCGGTTTATTTTTAATGCAGCTGTCGCTGTATTGTCTTTAGTCGTTAATTCAAAGCTTACTGGGTTTGTTATACCTTTTATGGTTAAGTCGGCCGTTACATTATAAACACCTTTTGATTTCTCACCAATTCTAGTAAATTTTAAGGTAGCGGTTGGATTTTTATCGGTACCAAAGAAATCTTCTGATTTTAAGTGACCGTTTAATTTATCTTTCCAATCTCCTGTTAAATCGGTATCAGTTAGTGAGGTCATGTCTACGGTAAAGTTACCACCAACTACTTTTCCTATTTTGAAGATTAGGGTACCTTCCTTAAAGTTAACAGTACCTGAATGTTCGCCTGTTACTTTTTTACCTAACCAAGTAATCGTACTTTTTTCAGCGTTAATTTTTTTGTTTTGAGCGGTAGCTACGGTAGTTCCAAAGGCAACTAATAGGGCAATGGCAATTGTTTTTAGGTTTTTCATTTTTAGATTGTTTTTAAGTTATTAGATTATAAAGTAATAAATAGTTCTTCGTTTGATTTACGCACTTTTGCACCACGTTGAGTAGCGTCTTCTTCGTGACGGTATCCTACAGCGGCTACTAGGGAAGCGTTCAGGTTTAGTTTGTCTAGTCCTAATATTTCGTTGTACTGTGCAGGAACGAATCCTTCCATAGGGGTAACATCAATTTTTAATTCGGCTGCGGCATTTAATAGATTGCTTAGGGCGATGTATGTTTGTTTTGCGGTCCAAATACTTTTTACATCCTCTGGCATTCCGCCTACAGCGCCTTTCATATAGTCACCATACCCTGCTAAAGCCTCTACCGGAACGTTTCTAGTTTCTGAAACATTTTTAATGTAACTGTCTACGTCGGCATCAGTCACGGTTGTTTGGTTTGCAAAAACAATAAGGTGTGAAGCATCTACGATTTGGGTTTGTCCCCATGAGGCAGGTTGCAATTTGGCTCTCAATTCTGTATTCTCTACGATGATTACTTTGTATAATTGTAAACCGAACGAAGAAGCAGACAAACGAATGGCTTCTTTTAGGGTAGAAAGGTCACTAGCTGATACTTTTTTGGTGGTATCAAATTTTTTGGTGGCATAACGCCATTTGGCATTTTCAATAAAATTACTCATAGCTTTTTTTTAAGGGATTATTGTTCTGTATTTTTCTAATAAAGAGTTTAATAGTTGTAATTCTTCTGGGTTGAGGTTGGCTGCAAAAAGTTGTTCGTGCTCGTTTACTTTTGGGTCTAATTCTTCTAAAACGTTCAATCCTTTTTGGGTAATTAACACTTCAATTTTTCTGCGGTTCTCTGGGCAGACTTCGCGGGTAACAAAGTCTTTTAATAGCAGCTTGTCGATTAATCGGGTAGTGTTGCTGCTTTTGGATAGCATGCGCTCTTGAATGATGCACATATTGGCCGGATTGCCTTTTTGTCCTCTCAGGATGCGCAACACATTGTATTGTTCACCGGATAGGTCATAGGGTTTTAATAGTTCTACAAATTTGTCATGGATTACGTTTTGCGTATACATAATGCTGAGGATGACTTTTTTGGCATCACCCATAATTACATTAGATTTTATGACTTCTTCTATCTTCATTATTACCACTACAATATTTGTAGGTACAAATGTAGAGCTTTTTATATTTGTATATACAAATGTCATGTTATTTTTTTGTTAAAATAATTAGACGGCAGGGTTAACAGAGACTTGTGATAAAAAAACATAGGTATGGACTAGTTTCTCTTTTATCCTATGGTCAAAAGAAATATCTTTGTTTTTTTAATTTAGGATACTATGAATTTAGCACAACAAGACTGGGTAGACCAATTGAACGCTGATGCTAACGCGGTAATTTTAGACGTTAGAACAGCAGAGGAATGTAACGAAGGTATTATTCCCAATGCTATTATTATTGATATATATAAAGGGCAAGGGTTTATTTATGAAGTAGATGCTCTGGATAAAACCAAAAACTATTATGTGTATTGCAAAGCGGGTGGAAGAAGTGCCCAAGCCTGTGCGGTGATGAACCAATTGGGTTTTGAAAATACCTTCAACTTAGAAGGAGGTTTTATGAATTGGCAGGGTGAAGTTGCTTTTCCGGAATAAACCAAATGTTTGCTACTTCGTTTCGTAGCCGAGCAGATTTTACCTTACCCATGAATCCCAAGGCTTTATGAAGAAATCAATTTTAGTATTTATCCTCTGTGGGCTGTTCTCTTGCAAATCGGGTTATCTTGATTCGAAGCAATCTCCTGTGGTTATTGACATTGCTCAGGAAAAGGACGATAATGCCTTTGTGAATTTGAAGAATTATAGTAGCAGTTTTGTGTATGACATGAAGTATGCTACTCCTGATAATTTTCTTAAGGAGTCGGTTTACCCTTGTCAGGAGTGTTTCTTGCGGGTGAAAACTATTAAGTCTTTATTGGAAGCTAATGCTGCATTTTTAGCGAAAGGGTACCGCATTAAGCTCTATGATTGCTACCGACCAAAAGCCATACAGAAAAAGATGTGGAAGATAGTACCCGACGCTAATTTTGTCGCCAATCCCAAAAAAGGATCCATCCATAATAAGGGAGGTGCCGTTGACATTACGCTAGTAGACTCGTTGGGGGTAGAATTGGATATGGGGACTACTTTTGATTATTTTGGTGCGGAAGCCAGTCATAACTACCAAAATCTATCGGAACAAGTGTTGGCCAATCGAAAATTGTTAAAAGAGATCATGCTTGAGCATCATTTTAAATCGTTTGACTCCGAGTGGTGGCACTACAATTTGGTGAACAGTGGTACCGACAAAGTCTCTAATTTAAAGTGGAAGTGTGTTCCTTAGTTTTCGATGCACTTAAGATAGTCCATGAAATACTTTTCGGGTTCGTATTGTACTTTGTCTAGTTCAGAAATAAACTCCGTTTTAAAAGGATAATCCGCGGTTTCTCCGGCAAACTTTACTTTCATATAAGTAACAGGAGACGTTTTTAGATCTTCATAATTTTCTTTGATGAATAGAAAGGTGCCGCTGATGATGCGGTTGTTACCATTTTTATCGTCTCTTACTAAGGTGCCACATGTATCGCTGCCATTGTATCGTAAGGTTACAATTTTACCATTATTGAGCTGTAGGTAAATTTTGGAATTGGCGTCAAAACAATTGGCGCTAATAAAATCGGCACTACGCGTTAGAAATTGCACTTCTACAGCCAAAACCCCATTGGTATTGGATAAGGTAAAAAATATATTGGTTGAATTACCGGCAAAACTGCGTTCGAATATCATTTTTTGCTTGGTGGCTTTATAAGAACCCAAACTATCTTTTACGTCCGAGTCAATTTCACAAGGTTTTTGAGCAAATGCAATTATAGTAAAGCATAATGATAGCGCTAACAGCAGTTTTTTCATGGTTTAATTAATTTTGGTGCAAAGTAAAACTATTTTCTCGTTAGTCACAGCAGTCGTAAAGAAACAATACCAATCGCCTCCTTCTTTTATTTTCCATTTTTTGCGTAGGGTCTCCACTGTATCGGGGAAATTTCGCGTGGTGACATTAGCTTTCTTCCCTTCCAAAAAGGATTTCATTTCCTTTTTATTGTAATCTACCACCCGATCTATTTTAAATACCCTACCTGGAAAATCTAGTAACGTATCAGCCGTGTATAAATGGGAGTAGGGATGCAACTTAGCTAAACCAAAAGCCACTGCTACTTCATCAAAGCCTCCTGATTTCATGATGGCCGCATTTGGTTCGAAGAGGTATTGTTGGGGTTCAGCATAAACCACTGCTTCTTTTTGATTGTGCTGCACAAAAGAAAAGGTTTCTTGGTAGTCTTTTTTAAGATTGCAGGTATGCAGGCTTAGAGGTCCTTGGTACTTTTTTTCAAGCACCCAAAGCAGTTCTTTAACTTCGTTATCAACGGCTACTATGTGTATGGCTTTTACGTTTTTTAATTCGGCTAGCCCTGCGGTGAGGTCTAAGATGGGGGCTGTTTTTACCAGTATATTGCCGGTGAATTCAAAGTAGAACTCCAGTAGGCCGGGTACATTTGGCAGGCAGTCTTGGAGCATAAATACCTTGCCTTTGCTATCGCTTCTTCGGGATGGGTCGAGGTAGATCCAATCAAAAGAACGGTTTAGGTTTTTTAGGATCTCGGTACTGTCTCCTTGAATGCAAGTTAGGTTAGCGAGTTGGAACTGGACATTATTATGCTGGACGATGGCTGAAAGTTCGCTATTGATTTCGCAATGCGTTACCTTCTTTATTTGTTTGGCAAAGTAAAAATCATCTACGCCGAAGCCCCCTGTTAAATCGATTAGAGATTCCCCTGCTACTAGTTGTGCTTTGTACCTAGCTGTTTTTTCGGAGGAGGTTTGCTCCACCGATACTTTGCTCGGGTATAGAATATTGGCTGTGTTGAACCAGTTTGGTAATTTGTTTTTGGCTTTTTGTTTGGCCGAAATTTGGTTGAGTATTGCTACCCATTCAACTTGAGGGAACGGGTTTTTTTGAAAAGCCAATTTGGCCACCTCTTCGCCAAGAGAAGCGTTTATAAATTGTTGGATTTCACTATGGAGCAGTAAGGAATTCAAAGACCTTAATTCTTGAAGATATAATTCAAAATATTGGCACCCATTTTAAGGGCTTTTTCGCGTACCTCTTTTGGGTCGTTGTGCACTTCGGGGTCTTCCCATCCGTCGCCTAAATCACATTCAAAGGTGTAGAGTAACACTAGGCGGTTTTCGATAAATACTCCAAAGGCTTGTGGGCGTTTTCCATCGTGTTCGTGGATTTTGGGAAGGCCGCTGGCAAATACATTTGGTTTTTGAAAGATGGGGTGATTGGCAGGGATTTCTACCAAATCATTATTGGGGAAAATTCTTTTTATTTCTCTGCGAATGTATTGGTCCATTCCGTAATTGTCGTCGGCATGCAGAAAGCCACCCGATAGTAGATAGTTTCTTAAATTGACAATTTCGGCATCGCTGAAGACCACATTACCGTGTCCCGTCATGTGCACAAAGGGATAGGAAAACAGTTCGGGGCTTCCGGGCTCTACCGTGGCAGGTTTGGCTTTGATATTCGTATTTATCGTTTGATTTGCGTATTTAATTAAATTGGGCAACGAGGTAGGGTTGGCATACCAATCGCCACCACCATTGTATTTCAATAAGGCAATTTCTTGGGAAAAGGCTAGTGAAGAAGTGAGTAAAAGCAGTAATAGAATTTTTTTCATACGATAGTAATTGTTATGCTTCATTCTTGAAAACGACACTGTGACAGGCCACTACTGCAGCCGTTTCTGTGCGTAATCTAGTGGCTCCCAAAGATACAGGAATAAAATGATGCTCAAGAGCTAATTGAATTTCTTTAACAGAAAAATCCCCTTCAGGGCCTATTAAAATGAGCACATCTTGACTTGCTTGCAGTTCATTTTTCAAGGATCGTTTATCGGTTTCTTCGCAATGTGCAATAAACAGTTGGCCCGTTTTTTGGGTTTTGATAAACTCTTTGAAGGCTACGGGTTCGTTTAGTATGGGTAAATAATAGTGCAAGGATTGCTTCATAGCACTTTCTACTATTTTTTGAAAGCGGTCTGTTTTGATCACTTTACGCTCTGAATGTTCGCAAATTATTGGAGTGATTTCATGGATTCCGATCTCGGTTGCTTTTTCTAGAAACCATTCGTAGCGCTCATTCATTTTGGTAGGAGCTACGGCTAGATGAAGGCGGTAGGGTGAAGGTTCCTGTTTTTCAAAAGAGTTGATTTTTACAGTACACTTGTTGTCTGAAGCAATGGTTATTTCGGTATAAAAAAGGAAACCCTTTCCGTTGGTTACGTGCAAAATATCGCCTTCTTTTTTGCGTAATACCTTGATGATGTGCTTGCTTTCTTCTTTGTCAAACACAAAGGTTTTTGCTTCTTCCGTTATAGTAGGGTTGTAGAATAATTGCATGTTAAAATTCAATTCGGGCTTTAGACGTGGTATGCGCATCAGAGAATTTATCGGCCAAATATTTTTGGTATCCTACGATGCCAATCATGGCCGCATTATCGGTAGTGTATTCAAATTTAGGGATAAAGGTTTTCCAACCATAGTTACTTTCGGTTCCCTTCAAGGTACTTCGAATACCTGAATTGGCCGAAACGCCACCGCCTATAGCAATTTGTTTTAGGCCTGTTTGCGCTACTGCCAATTTTAATTTATCCATCAGTATTTCGATGATGGTATGTTGGACTGAGGCACAAATATCGGCTTTGTTCTCTTCGACAAAATTGGGATTGGCCGCTACATTCTTTTGGACGAAATACAAGATTTGAGTTTTTAGTCCGGAGAAACTAAAGTCTAGGCCGTCCACTTTAGGTTTGGTGAACGAATATTTTTTGGGATTTCCTTCCTGGGCAAACTGATCGATCAATGGGCCGCCAGGATAGGGGAGTCCCAGTATTTTAGCTGTTTTATCGAAAGCTTCACCCACAGCATCATCGGTCGTTTCTCCGATGATTTCCATATGGAAGAAATCATGCACTTTTACAATTTGGGTATGTCCGCCAGAAATGGTTAGCGCTAAAAATGGGAACGTCGGTTTTTCATAGCCTTCTTCGCTGATAAAGTGCGCTAAGATGTGCGCATGCATGTGATTAACGGCTACTAAAGGTATTTCTAAAGCCAGGGCTAACGATTTAGCAAAAGAACCCCCTACCAATAAAGAACCCATTAAGCCAGGGCCTTGTGTAAACGCAATGGCAGAAAGCTGTTCTTTGGTAATGTTTGCTTTTTTTAGGGCTACATCGATGACGGGAACAATGTTTTGTTGGTGTGCACGGGAAGCCAATTCGGGCACTACGCCACCATATTCTTCATGGATGCTTTGTCTAGCGACCACATTAGAAAGTACAACATCGTTTCGCAAAACAGCTGCTGCCGTATCGTCACACGAACTTTCGATAGCCAGAATAAAAACTTCTTCAGGATGCATAAAAGGCACGAATTTTGAGTTATATTTGACAGTCTGACAGAAAGACCAAATATAATAGATTTTTACAAAGGTAATTTTCTTTCCCAAGTCATAATAATAATTGGAAAAAAATAAGACAAATAACGGGTTTATAAAGTTTAGAAGGATTGTACTTCGCACTATAGCAGTATTACTTCTACTTTTACTCATAACAAGTATTGCTCTTACTTTACCTGTCGTGCAGACGAAAATTGCCCACTACGCAACCGAAAGAATCAACAAAGATTACGGAACCAATATCAATATAGATAAAATAGCCATTACTGTTTTTGGCGGTGTTAAGATTAAGAATCTACTAATACTTGATCACCACAATGATACTTTGATCTATTCCAAAAGAATCAAAACCAGTATATTGGATGTCAACAAACTAATTAATGGTAAGTTGTTGTTTGGTGATCTACGTTTTGATACTTTTTATCTTCAGATTAAAACGTATAAAAAAGAAAAAGAGACCAATTTAGATTTATTTATAGCGGCATTTGATGACGGCAAGCCTGGAAGTGGTAAATTTTTAATGAAGTCAAAAAACATTTATCTTAAGGATAGTCGATTTGTAATGTTAGATTACAATAGAGTGCAACCCAAGGATGTTGATTTTACTAAACTCAATGCTCGTTTGAATGACTTTATGATTAAAGGCCCCAATGTGTATGCTGCCATTACAGCCATGTCATTTAAAGATCATCGGGGAGTATTTGTTGAAAATTTACAATCTGATTTTGCTTATACCAAACATGATATCAGCTTAAGTAAACTAGAAGTTACCACTAAAGAATCCTTCCTAAAAGGGAAAGTAATTCTGCGATACAATAAAGACAATCACGATTTTAGTGACTTCAACAATAAAGTAAAATTTGATGTAAAACTGGATAGTGCAACACTTTCGTCAAATGATATAGGTTATTTTTATAAGGAATTGGGACGCAATCAAAAATTTTATTTGAATAGTACTATAAAAGGGACGCTGAATAATTTTTATGCTACGAAGCTCTATTTGCAGGATCGTAAAAACACCATCATTAAGGGAGATGTTACCTTCAAAAATCTTTTTCCTAGGGCGCCTGGTGAATTTTACATGAAGGGAAACTTTAGGAAGATTGCTTCTAATTATACTGATTTAACAAAGTTATTACCCAATATCTTAGGGAAAAAATTACCCACTTCATTAGCTAAATTAGGGCAGTTCGATTATACAGGGAGAGCTGAAATTACACAACATTACATTACTACTAATTTTGTGATGAATACGGCCCTAGGAATCATAGAGTCTGATTTGCATATGGCTAACCTGACCAATATTGACAATGCGCAATACCAAGGAAAAGTAATTCTAGATGATTTTGACGTAGGTGCGATGATGAATGATGCTACGATAGGGAAAGTCAGTTTGAATCTTGATGTTGAAGGGGAAGGATTTACCCGTAAGTATTTGAATACTTCGTTTGTGGGTGATGTGTATCAAGTAAAATATAACGGGTATAATTATACCAAGATTATCGTAGACGGTAGTTTTAAAGAACCGATGTTTAAAGGGAAGTTTAATATCAACGACCCTAATTTATTTATGGATTTTGACGGCACGGTTGATCTTTCCAAGAAAGAGAATATCTATGATTTTAATTCCAAAATAGATTATGCTAATTTGGTTAAACTCAACTTTATTAAAGACTCAATTTCGGTATTTAAAGGTGATATAATAGTAAAAGCTAGTGGAAACTCCTTTGATAATTTAAAGGGGGATTTAGTACTAACCAATGCTTCCTATCAAAATAAAAAAGGGCAGTATTTTTTAGATTATTTGAATGTTAATTCCCGCTTTGATGCTAATGGCGAACGAAACATTGTCATCCAATCCCCTGATGCTATAGAGGGGTCGGTTGTGGGAAGGTATAAGTTCAATCAATTACAAAAGATGGTTGAAAATTCGTTGGGTAGTTTTTACGCGAATTACAAACAGAACAAAGTTTTGCCGAATCAATACCTCAAATTTGATTTTGTCTTGCACAGTAAGATTATTGAAATATTCAATCCCGATATTTCCTTAGCGCCTAATACGTTATTAAAGGGGAATATTAGTTCGGATACCAAAAACTTCAAACTCGATTTTAATTCCCCACAGGTGGTGGCTTATAATAATACTTTTGATAAAATCTTAATTCAGGTAGACAATAAAAATCCTTTGTATAATGCCTATGTGCAAATGGACTCCATTAAAACCAAGCGTTATAAGGTAAGAGACTTTAGCATGATTAATACGTTTTCTAATGATACCCTTCATTTTAGAACGGAGTTTAAAGGGGGTAAGAAAGGAAATGACTTTTACAATTTGAATTTGTACCATACGATTAACAAAGACAATATGAATGTCATTGGCTTTACTAAATCAGAGTTGCAGTTCAAGGATTATCTATGGTTTTTAAATGAAAAAGAAGGAACTGAAGAAAACAAAATCGTCTTTGATAAAAAGCTTAAAAACTTCTCTTTTAATAATTTGATGTTGTCTCATGGTGAGCAAAGCATCAATTTTATGGGCTATTGGAATGGAAAAAAGGATAAGGATTTAGAGCTCACTTTTAACAAGGTCAATTTGAATAAGGTGACCCCCGATGTGGAGAAATTCCAGTTTGATGGAAAATTAAATGGGAAGGTGAATTTTAAGCAAACCAATGATGTGTTTTTGCCTACCTCCACGCTGCGAATTGATAGCTTGCAAGTGAATGCAATTGCTTTGGGCGAAATGAATTTGGATATTAAGGGGGATGAGACCTTGAGTAAATTTCACTTGAACTCTACCTTGAATAATAAAAACGTGGAGTCCTTTAGTGCCAATGGAGATATATCCATTGTAGATAATCAAACGCTATTGGACGTAGATTTAAATTTTGATAAGTTCAACCTTGGTGTCTTAGGGAAAATAGGAGGTGATGTCATTACGAATATTCGTGGATTTGCTTCGGGAAGTGCTAGAATAGATGGTAATTTCAATGAATTGGATTATAACGGTAGACTATTTGTTACGGAAGCCGGACTCACCATTCCGTATCTCAATACCGATTATGTTTTTGATGATAAATCGATAGTAGACGTTACTGAAAACAAGTTTATCATTCGGGAGACCAATATTACCGATACTAAATTTGATACCAAAGGAACCCTCAGTGGGTTTATTAAGCATAAACAATTTGGCGATTGGCAGTTGGATTTATCCGTTTCATCCAACCGTTTATTGGCGCTCAATACCAAGGATCATGAGGACGCTGCTTATTATGGTAAAGCTTATATGAATGGTTCAGCTTCTATTAAAGGGCCTACCAGTGGATTGATGATTAAAGTTGATGCCGAATCGGCTAAGGGTACGGATATAAAAATACCGATTAACGATGCAGAAGCTGTTCAAGAAAGCAGTTATATTCACTTCTTAACACCTTTAGAAAAGAAGAAAAAGAACAACAATTCGGTAGCAGTAGCCAAAGATTATCATGGATTGGAATTAGAGTTTAATTTCGAAATCAACAACAATGCTACTATAGAAGTAATTCTGAATAGAGAATCGGGACACGGAATGAAAGGAAAGGGATATGGTACTTTGTTGTTCCGAATCAATACCTTAGGTAAGTTTGAAATGTGGGGCGATTTTATTGCGTTAGAAGGTGCCTATAGTTTCAAATATGGTGGCTTAATTGATAAAAAGTTTGATGTAAAAAAAGGGGGATCCATCACTTGGACGGGAGATCCTATGGCAGCCAACTTAAACTTGGAAGCCATTTATAAAACTTCTGCCAATCCTTCGGTTTTGATCAATAATCCGTCGTTCAATAAAAAAGTAGATGTGGTAGTAACCATTGCGGTGAAAGGAAATTTGACTAGTCCGGAGCCCGACTTTAACATCAGTTTCCCTACGGTGGGGAGTTCGCTAAAATCAGAAATCCAAACCCAGTTAGAAGACAAGGACAAAAGACAAATACAAGCCTTATCCTTATTGTCCTCCAACACTTTTTTAAGCACGGTAGGGGTAAGTCAGTCCCAACCAAGCAATCTTTTATTTGAAAAAGCCGGAAGCTTATTTCAAGATATTTTTTCGGGAGCGGATGATAAAATATCGATAGCCCCCGAGTACATAGCCCCTGATCGAACACCAAATCAGCAAACTGATGGACGTATTGCCGTTTCCGTGACTTCAAAAATCAATGAAAGAATTACGGTAAATGGAAAAGTAGGGGTTCCTATTGGCGGTATTAATGAGTCTACCGTAGTTGGGGATGTTGAAGTACAATATAGAGTAAACGAAGACGGTACTTTAAACCTACGCGTGTTTAATAAAGAAAACGATATTACTTATATTGGTCAAGGAATAGGCTATACGCAAGGCATTGGTATTTCCTATGAAGTCGATTTTGATACGTTTAAAGAATTGGTTAACAAGATCTTTAAGAACGCCAAAATTAATAAGATGGCACCAGTTAATTCTAGTGACGTGCACGATTCCACTCCTGTTCCAAAAGACCTTACCATTGTCCATAAAAAAGACGAAGAAAAGAAGGAAAAAAATGAAACGCCTCCAAATAAAGAAGCAATTCCAGCAGAGGATTAAAGGATAATCTTCGCTTTGCCATTAACAACCCAAAAACTTATCAACGAAAACGTTTGAATTTCCTTAATATTATTAATATAGTAATAATACAGTAGAAATTGTGCGGCTTCTTTGCTAATTTTACATTTTAATATTGAAAAAATGTCTAAAAACATAAAAAAAATAGGTGTGTTAACATCGGGAGGTGACGCTCCAGGAATGAATGCCGCCATCCGTGCCGTGGTAAGAACCTGTGCCTATCATAACATTGAATGTATTGGCATTTATAGAGGATACCAAGGAATGATTGAAGGAGATTTTAAAGAAATGGGTCCGCGTAGTGTAAACAACATCGTGAACAAAGGAGGGACTATCTTAAAATCGGCGCGATCTAGAGAGTTTATGACTCCTGAAGGTCGTCAAAAAGCACACGAAAACCTAGTTAGTGCTGGTATAGATGCCCTAGTAGTGATTGGTGGTGACGGTTCGTTTACGGGTGCAGAAGTATTCAATGAAGAATACGGTTTTCCAGTAATGGGTATTCCGGGAACCATAGATAATGATATTTTTGGAACCAGCCATACCTTAGGTTATGATACAGCCTTAAATACGGTTGTTGAAGTAATAGATAAAATTAGAGATACAGCCAGTTCACATAACCGTTTATTCTTTGTTGAGGTAATGGGTAGAGATGCCGGACATATTGCTTTAAATGCTGGAATAGGTGCTGGTGCAGAAGAAATTCTAATCCCTGAAGAGGACTTAGGATTGGATCGATTATTAGATTCTTTGAAAAAAAGTAAGGCTTCGGGTAAATCATCAAGTATAGTAGTAATTGCTGAAGGAGATAAAATTGGTAAAAACGTCTTTGAATTAAAAGATTATGTGGAAGCCAATTTGCCAGAATATGATGTTAGAGTTTCGGTCTTGGGTCACATGCAACGTGGTGGAGCGCCCTCTTGTTTCGACCGTGTACTTGCTTCTCGATTGGGAGTGAAAGCCGTGGAATCATTATTGGATGGAAAATCTAATTTTATGGTAGGATTGATTGCCGATAAAGTAGCGCTTACCCCATTAGAGCAAGCCATCAAAGGTCATTATGAAATAGATAGAGAATTGTTACGAGTGTCAGACATCATGTCGACCTAAGGATTAAATAAAGAATTTAAATTAATAGTAAATAATCGGCATAAAGCCTAAAGCAAAAAAAAATGTCAAAAGTAAAATTAGGAATTAACGGTTTCGGTAGAATTGGTAGAATTGTATTTAGAGATACCTATAATAGAGATAATGTAGAAGTAGTAGCCATTAACGATTTATTAGATGTAGATCATTTGGCTTATTTGTTAAAATACGATTCAGTACACGGTCGTTTTGCTGGAAAAGTAGAAGTAAAGGACGGTAAGCTGTATGTAAACGATAAATACATCAGAGTTACGGCAGAAAGAGATCCTAAATTGATCAAATGGAACGAAGTGGACGTTGATGTAGTTGCGGAAAGTACAGGTATCTTTACTACTTTAGAAACTGCTCAAGCACACATTGAAGGTGGTGCTAAAAAAGTAGTAATCTCGGCTCCATCGGCAGATGCTCCAATGTTTGTCATGGGAGTTAACCATACTGAAGCGAAAGCTAGTGATTTAATTGTATCTAACGCGTCATGTACGACCAACTGTTTAGCTCCTTTAGCTAAAGTTATTAATGATAACTTCGGAATTGTAGAAGGGTTAATGACTACGGTACATGCTACAACTTCGACACAAATGACCGCTGATGGTCCTTCAAGAAAAGACTGGAGAGGTGGCCGTGCTGCTAGTATTAATATCATTCCGTCTTCAACAGGTGCTGCAAAAGCAGTAGGTAAAGTTATCCCTGAATTGAATGGTAAATTAACAGGAATGTCGTTCCGTGTCCCAACAGTAGATGTCTCTGTAGTTGATTTAACCGTGAAAGTAGCCAAAGAAACTTCTTATGAAGAAATTATGGCCGTCTTGAAAAAAGCTTCTGAAAACGAATTAAAAGGAATTCTTGGTTACACCGAAGATGATGTAGTATCTCAAGATTTTGTTTCGGACACTAGAACCTCTATCATTGATGCAAAAGCTGGAATTGGATTAAACTCCACCTTCTTTAAATTAGTTTCTTGGTACGATAATGAATATGGCTATTCAAGTAAATTAATTGATTTATCAGTGCACATTGCTGGATTAAAATAAATAATAAATAAAAAAATCCCGTTACATTTGCTGTGACGGGATTTTTTATTTCCTAGACCAAACTAAACCAAAAACAATAAAAGCGAATTAACTAAAGGACTGAAATAATTCCTTTTCTTGATTCCGTAATCTGAATGAATTATGAAGTTATTAGTTGATAGTGGATCTACTAAAGCCGACTGGATTGCCATTGATGATAATGGTAAAGTGCTTTTCACCACACAATCTTTGGGTTTAAATCCTGAAGTATTAGATAAAGAAGAAATTATGGCCCGATTGAACGATAAGTTTGATATCGAACATAATAAAGATAAAGCTACCCATCTATTTTTCTATGGTGCCGGTTGTGGAACCGACCGTATGAAAAATTTCCTTACCCAAGTATTTGAAGAATATTTTACACAGGCTGTTATTTCAGTTCACGAAGATACTTATGCGGCGGTTTATGCGACCACTCCCAAGGACGAAGAAGCTATAGTGTGCATCTTGGGGACAGGTTCTAATTGTAGTTTTTTTGATGGTAAAGTATTGCATCAAAAAGTACAATCCTTAGGGTATATTGCTATGGATGATGGATCAGGAAATCGTTTTGGACGTCATTTATTAAGAGGATATTATTTCAATTCGATGCCTGCTGATTTAGCGAAAGAATTTGAAGAAGAATACAACGTGGATGCTGATTATATCAAAGCTAATTTGTATAAAGAAGCCAATCCAAATGCGTATTTAGCGACCTTTGCTAAATTCATCATAAAGCACAAAGACACTGAATTTTGCCAAAAAATCATTCGTAAAGAACTTAAAAAGTTTGCCAAAAATTACATTATGCAATATGAAAATTGCAAAGAGGTACCGGTGCATTTTGTGGGTTCCATTGCGTTTTATTTGAAAGAGGAATTAGAACAAGTATTAACTAAGTACGAGATTAAAATTGGTAATGTACTGCGCCGCCCGATAGACGGATTAATCGCTTATCATATTTTAAATAAATAAAGAGTAAAACCACGTCAGCAGCGTGGTTTTTTTAATTTTACAATAAATAAAAAAGTACTATGGAAATTGCTATCATTGCACACGACGGAAAGAAGGCCGAAATGGTTCAGTTTATCAATAAAAACAAGCATATTTTAGAAAAGGAGCATATTAAATTGATTGCTACTGGAACTACGGGAAGTAAAGTAGAAGCCGTTGGGATTAAAGTCAAGAAAATGTTGTCAGGTCCGCTAGGAGGAGATGCTCAGATAGCGGCGCGGGTTGCCGAAGGCAAAACAAAAATGGTGCTTTTTTTTAAAGACCCTAATTCAAGCCATCCTCACGAACCCGATATCAATATGCTTATTCGGATCTGCGATGTGCACAATGTTCCTGTAGCAACTAATGAAGCAACAGCACAGTTATTACTATTAGGTTTAGACGAACTAAAATAATCTTTTATAAAACTAAAAATCCCCAACATTAAAATGTTGGGGATTTTTAATTAAATCTATACTGCTACTTAGCACTAGCCAACCGCTATCATTGAAATTTCTACATTGACATTCTTTGGTAAACAGGCAACTTGAACCGTTTCACGGGCTGGAGCCGATTTCTCATCAAAATAACTGCCATACACGGCATTGATGCGGGCAAAATCTCCCATATTCATGATGAATATTGTGGCTTTAACGACGTTGTCAAAAGTCATCCCTGCTGCTTCTAGCACTGCTTTCATGTTTTCCATTACTTGCTTAGTTTCGGTTTCAATATCCTGTAGCACCAATTCCATAGTTACAGGGTCTAAAGCGATTTGTCCTGAGGTATAAAGCGTATTTCCGATAAGTACGGCTTGATTGTAGGGCCCTATAGGTGCCGGTGCTTTGTCGGTAAATATTATTTTTTTAGCATTCATTTACTATAATGTTAACTTGTAAAATTCGAAAACCTATTATCTTAACGTTCTATCCGGTTGGTTGCGTTTATCCCACTTGATGTCACTTAGTACGCCTGATTTAATTCCGATAAAGAAACTCCAATAGGTATTGGTGCCAAAGGGAACCCAGCTAAAATCCATACGCCAACTGTCTAAATCGCGCTCAAAACGGAATTGGGTAAAGGTGACTCCTTTTTGTACCATATCATAACCTGTTGACACTCCGATTTTCCATTTAGGGGTCAAATCGGTATTCAAAGAAACCATTAGGGAATTACCTGTGATTTTCTTCTCTCTGTTATTGTTTGAGTAAGTAAGGGAATAAGCAAAATTGACGTCAAAAGGCAATTCGTTTTTAAAGAACTCGGTTTGCTTATCAGCGCCTTCTTCACCCTCCTTAAACTGACTCTGTCTTCGATCACTTAAATCGGTATTGGTTCCAAATAAATCATCAGTACGGCCTCCATTGCGTTTGCTTTGCGTATTCTCTTTATCTCCTGTCGACTTGCTGCTGTAGGCATAATTAATCGTCATATTGGCACTGGTCATTCGAAACAAACTTCCGCCATTGTCAATATTCCAGGTATTGATTCTTTTCCCAGAATTATTGATCGCATAAGGATCTAAAGTAGTAGCGAAATTCACATTCATCTTTTGCTTAAAAAATTGGGTACCCCCGCTTAAACGCATGGGTGCCCAGCGCAGTGAATCAGCTGTAATGTCATAACTTGTAGATAAGTTAAGGTTGTTCAATAACATTACTTTTTTGGCTTCCGTTTTGGTAGTATCCTTATCCGTTACCTTCGCTTCAAAAGTGTTGCTTAAACTAAAGCCTACATTATTGGACATATTCTTACCAGGTGCTCCAAATATCCCTCCGTCAAATCGGGTATAATCTTTTCGAATCGTACCGCTTCCATCGGGGTCATAGGTGTCGTAATATTTAGCAAAACTAGGCGTGTAGCTATACGATACATTCGGACGCATTACATGGCGTATCGCTTGTATTTTTTTGGTCTCGCCAAAATTAAAGGTACCGTAAATAGTGGTCCCTAATCCAGCAGTAAAGGAATATGTTCTAAAAGCATCAAAGCCCGGAATTTCGACATCAATCACTTTGTTTTGCGCCGCACTATATTGCTTTCGTATGGTTTTGAAGTACCAAACTTCATTATAGTTTATTGCTGTAGTCGCACTGAAATACTTGAACACTTTAAAATTAGTACTCAAGGGTATACTGTGTTGAAAACCTAACTTGGCATCCCGAAACATTTGTGGCTTAAAGAAAAGCGAGTCACGGGTTGCAATTCGATTTTCTCCTTTTAAGTTGTATTGTAAATTGATGTTTTTAAACATTCCTTTTTTAATGCCGTTTTTGGGAGCAAAGGGATATACCCTGTCTACACTGAATTGCAGGGTAGGTAAGGTCATGTTTATTTCTTTAGTGTTGGTATTTTGAGAATGGGTCGCGGTTAACGACAAATTCATTTGGGGTGTTGTATTGAAGGTTTTGGAATAGGACACAGACGAACTTAAGGTATTGTTCAGTCGGGACCCTACATTTACTTGATTAATCGAATTGACAAAATAGGTACTACTACCGAGGTTTACAGAGGCAGAGAAACGCGAATTAGGATTGGACTTACTGTCTTTTGAATGCGACCACTGTATGTTATAAATGTTAGTTTTGGCATAATCAGGGTAGCCACGTTCACTAGTGATGAGGTTTTCAAAACGCACATTGACATTCCCATTGAATTTATAACGCTTGGCATAGGAAGATTCAAATCGGGTGGCATAACTACCATTAGTATAATAATCACCTAAGACGGCCAAATCATAATTGTCGCTTAAGGCAAAGTAATATCCGCCGTTTTGCAACGAAAAGCCACGGGTGTTACTGTCGTTATAACTAGGGATAATAAGTCCGGAACGGCTCTTTTCGGTCATAGGAAAAAAGGCAAACGGCAGGGCTAATGGAGTAGGTACGTCTGCAATAACCATGTTGGTTAAACCGACCACAACCTTTTTACCAGGGACAAGTTTTACTTTGCTGGCTTGGAAATAATACTCTGGGTCATCCACATCTTTAGCTGTAGTAAATCGCGCCTTCTTCATGAAGTAAACCGAGTCGTTTTCTTTTTTAGAAATAGCGGCTTTTATGTGCATTTCTCCTTGCTCTGTTCTAGAATTCCAAACCAAAGCTTTTTTTGTCTTATAATTGAATCTTATGGAATCGGGTTCAACGGTGTTGCCTCCCTGTTTGAAAGAAGGTAATTGAGTATAGGCCCCAGTAGAATCTTTTAATCTACCGGCATATACTTCGTTTTTCTGGTAATCAAATACAATGATACCCGCCTTTAGTTCAATATCTTGATAATATAATTCAGCATTATCATATAAGGTGACTAATTTTTTCTTTTGGTCAATCTTAGCATACTTAGACGCTCGGTATTTTACTTTACCATCCAATATTGGTTTTTTCTTGTTTAAGGACGCTATCTTGATGCTGTCTCCTCCTTTTAGCGTATCGCCTTCCTTTAGGGTTACCACTTTTGGATCCGCTTCAGCAGCTTTAACTGGGCTATCTGTTTGATTCTTAGCTTTAAAAGTTTTAGCCTTTTTAGGCAACTCTTGGGAGTAGGTTTTTAGGTTTCCTAATGTTAGGAAAATTGTTAAAAAAACGATATAAAATAAGTTTCTTTGCAAAGGTTTAGTGCTATTTTTGTAGAAATATGGCCTGATTTTTGCCGTGGCAAACTTAAACAATATTTTCGGTCAAAAATAAGGAAATATTGGTTTTATACCCCTTGGGTTTTAATTTAAATTAACTTTTGAAGTCAATGAAATTTGTAAATAACAGCAAAATCTGTTTTCTGATACTACTATTCTGTAGCGTTTTGAATGTGTGCGGACAATCAAAAGTCAATAAGTTTACCATTGTATTAGATGCGGGTCATGGAGGAAAGGACCCAGGAAACTCGTATCATGGCTATGTTGAAAAAGATATCGCGCTCAAAACAACACTCAAAGTAGGGGAGTTTCTTGAAAAAGAGAAGGATTTTGAAGTAATCTATACCCGTAAATCAGATGTGTTTATTGAATTGGTTAACCGTCCAAAAGTAGCCAATAAAATCAACGCCAACTTGTTTGTGTCCATCCATTGTAACTCTGTAAAAAACTTCGAACCTGAAGGCACTGAAACTTTTGTTATGGGGCTCTCTAGAAGCAACATGAACCTTGAAGTGGCCAAAAATGAAAACTCGGTAATTTTACTAGAAGAAAACTATAAGAAGACCTATGAAGGTTTTGATCCTAAAAAGCCAGAAACTTTTATTGGACTTAAATTGGTGCAAGAAGAAAACCTAAATAGTAGTATAACCTTGGCTTCTAGCATTCAAGAAAATTTCACTAACAACCTTAATCGTAAAACCCGTGGAGTAAAACAACAACCGCTTTGGGTTTTGGATGCAGCCTATATGCCAGGGGTGTTAATCGAATTAGGCTTTCTTTCCAATAACGAAGAAGGAGAGTTCCTGAATTCAGAGGAAGGGCAGGCTAAAATGGCACATCAAATTGCCGAAGCTATTGTAAAATACAAACGGGATTATTTTAGCGAACCGTATGCTTATGATGAACATAAAATAGCTGATAAATTACCGAAATACGAACCAAAAGCACCGAAAATAGAACCTAAAGTAGAGCCTCAAGAAAGTAAAGTAGAAGCTAAAGTGGTGAAAAGCGAGCCTAAGGAGGAACCCAAAGAAATAACGGTAGATTCAAAAGAATTGAAAACAGAGCCTAAAATAGACAAAACGGTTAGCAAGGACACTGTTCAATCCAAAGAAGTAAAGGAAGAAGCTGTTTTAGCATCGGCATCCGATGAAGGCATGTATAAAATTCAACTTTTTGCCAGTTCTAAAAAGAAAGAACTAACGGCTCCTGATTTCAAAGGCTTAAAGGATATATCCTTTACTTATGAGCATAATTTATATAAATACTATTACAGTAAGTCCATAGATTTAGAAGGCGCTAAAAAGAGTTGTCAAGAAGCAAAAAAGCATGGGTTTAAAGATGCTTTTATTGTTATTTTCTCGGCTGGAAAAGGAATTCCTTTAAAATAATAAACCATAATAATCCTATCGAAATTGATCACAAAAATGAAAACAGCAACACTAGTAAAATGGATTATTTTAGTTTTTGTTTCTAATATGGCTTTTAGCCAATCTCAAAAATTCATAGTAGCGCTAGATGCTGGTCATGGAGATCATGATTACGGAGCCGTATACAATGGGCATATTGAAAAAAACATCACCCTAGCAGTGGCTTTGAAGGTGGGTAAGCTTCTAGAGAAAGGCTCTGGAATTGAAGTAGTCTATACTAGAAAATCCGACCAGTTCATAGATCTTATTGAAAGAGCTAATATTGCCAACAAAGCGGATGCCAATATATTTGTTTCCATCCATTGCAATGCCAATAAAAACCCTGCGGCAGATGGCAGTGAGACCTACGTAATGGGGATGTCTAAAAATGCATCCAACTTAGAGGCTGCTAAACGTGAAAATGCCGTAATTACCCTAGAAAAAGACTATAATCAAAAATACGAGGGCTACGACCCTAAGTCACCTGAATCTATAGGAAGAGTGATCATCTCACAAGAACTTTATCTAGACCAAAGCATTACCTTAGCGGGGAAAATACAAAACCACTTCATTGATGAATTAGACAAGAAAAGTCGCGGTGTAAAACAAGCCCCTTATATGGTGCTGCACAAAGCCTATATGCCAAGAGTCTTAATTGAAATGGGTTTCATCTCAAATCAGACGGAAGGGGCTAAGTTAGACTCTGAAGAAGGTCAAGACGGCATTGCACAAGCGATTGCCAATGCAATCATCAGCTATAAAAAAGAGTATTTTGGCAATGGAAAAGAGGAGGCTGAAAAGCCATCTCAAAAAATGGAAAAGGATAAATCATACAAGCCTACCGATAGTGTTACTGCGCCAAAAGCAGTAGTCAAAACACCTGAAGTGAAAAAGCCCGACCTGAAAAAGCCAGAGCCCAAAGAGGTGGTAAAACCAGAGCCAGAGGCAACAGCTGAAGTGAGCTTTAAAGTCCAACTCTCGGCCAGTGGTAAAAAAATTGATACCACGCCTAGCAATTTTAAAGGTTTAAGCTCCATTGGAGTAGCTTCTGAGGGTGCGTTATATAAATATACTTATGGCAATACCAGCAATTATGATGAAGCCAAAAGATTATTAGCCGAAGCCAAAGCAAAAGGGTACACCTCTGCTTTCGTAATTGCATTCAAAAACGGAAAAAAAGTTTCAGTGCAAGAAGCATTAAAGCGATAATTATAAGGAGTTACAGGATTTTATTTTAACTTTGCCAAAAACATTCAGCATTGAAAATTAGTAGAGAAATTAAGACGGCGATATTGGTTATTGCGTCTATTTTATTATTCATTTGGGGATACAGTTTCTTAAAAGGTAGAGATTTATTTACCAACTATAAGACCTTCTTTGTCCAATACGATAACGTGGAGGGACTGCAAAACTCCGCTCCAGTGACCATCAACGGATTGGTAGTAGGGAAGGTGAGTAAAATCGACTTTTTAAACAATACGGGTAAAGTACAAGTTGTATTGCAAATCAAGTCTTCCTTTCCTTTTTCTAAATCCAGTATAGCCTATATATACGAACCAGGCTTAATAGGGGGCAAACAAATAATGATTACGCCAAATTTTGAGGACAAATCAGTAGCCGAAAATGGCGTTACCTTGCAAGGAGGTATGGTGCCTGGATTAACCACTTTAGTGGCCCAAAAGCTAACACCTTTGCAAGATAAAGTAGAGAAAATGGTAGTTTCGGCCGACAAACTTTTAACGAATGTCAATTCAATACTAGACGCTAAAACCAAAGAACACTTAAAGAGCAGTATAGCCAACCTAGATGAAACACTTGCAGAGTTCAAAGTTGCTTCTGGAAATGTTAACGAAATGCTAGCCGAAAATAAAGGGAAAATCAATAGCACCATGGCCAATGTCAACAAGGTTTCGGGGAATTTTGCCAAGATATCCGATTCTATTGCCAAAGTAAACATTGGAGCTACGGTAAAGAAATTAGAAAAAACGCTGGCTAGTGTAGACCTTATCATGTCAGACGTACAAGCAGGCAAAGGGACTCTAGGTAAGTTAGCAAAGGATGAAACCTTATATACTAATTTTGCTAAGACTTCTAAAGAACTTGAATTGCTTCTGCAAGACTTGCGCTTGAACCCAACGCGGTATGTCAATGTTTCACTCTTCGGAAAGAAAAACAAACCCTATAAAGCGCCCGTAAACGATACTATAAAAAAGTAAATCTCAAGCCATGATGTATATCGACAACATACTCTTTGCTATCATACTCCTTATCGGAATAGGTTTTTTTGCCAAAAACATTAAAAAACTAAGCCGAAACATCAAATTAGGACAGGATGTAAATCGTTCTGATAATCCGGCAGCTCGCTGGAAAAACATGGCGCTTATCGCGCTAGGCCAATCCAAAATGGTTAAAAGACCTATAGCAGGTGTATTGCATATCATCGTATATGCTGGTTTCATCATCATTAACCTAGAAGTACTAGAAATCATTATTGATGGTTTGGTCGGAACCCACAGAATATTCTCGTTTTTTGGTAGTTTCTATAGTTTCCTAATTGGTTCGTTCGAAGTGTTGGCTGTACTCGTTTTAGTAGCCGTAATCGTATTCTGGATCCGTCGTAATGTAATCCGCTTGAAACGTTTTGCCAGCTCGGATTTGAAGGGTGCACCAAAGAAAGATGCTGATACCATCCTTTATTTCGAAATAGTACTGATGTCCTTGTTCTTGATTATGAATGCAACCGACCTGCATTTCCAAATGATGAACTCGGGAAACATCATTTCTCAATATATTACACCGCTGTTTTACGATTTGGATATTACCACGGTCGAAGTGATCGAAAGAGCGGCTTGGTGGTTCCACATCGTTGGGATTTTGTTATTCCTTAACTACTTGTATTATTCTAAACACTTACACATCCTTTTAGCCTTTCCTAATACGTTCTATGCCGACTTGAATGCCAAGGGCAAATTCGATAATCTAGAAAGTGTAACCAAAGAGGTGAAGTTGATGATGGATCCAAATGCAGATCCTTTTGCGGCGCAACCCGCAGATGAAAATGCAGTGCCTGCTAAGTTTGGTGCCTCAGATGTGCAAGATCTTAACTGGGTTCAATTATTAAATGCTTATACCTGTACTGAGTGCGGTAGATGTACTTCTTCTTGTCCAGCCAATCAAACCGGTAAAAAATTATCTCCTCGTAAAATCATGATGGATACCCGCGACCGCCTAGAAGAGGTGGGACGCAATATCGACACCAATAAAGGTGTCTTTGTGCCCGATAATAAAAACCTATTAAACGATTATATAACCCCCGAAGAACTTTGGGCTTGTACTTCATGTAACGCTTGCGTTGAAGAATGTCCTGTGAACATCAGTCCGCTATCCATCATCATGGATATGAGACGCTATTTAGTGATGGAGCAAAGTGCAGCTCCGCAATCCTTAAATGCAATGATGTCCAATATCGAAAATAACGGCGCTCCATGGCAATACAACCAGATGGACCGCTTAAATTGGAAAGACGAAAACTAAGTATAAACCAGATGAATTCTCATATTTGTGAGGCGTGGGAATTTGTCGAATGAATTTGATAACTATAAAAAGTAACTTAATG